>SLAD01000264.1 GCA_007126995.1 Kiritimatiellia bacterium
AAATCGCACAGGTGCACCGATTCGGGCATATCCTCGGTGCGCAGGTTGCGGTAGATAGTCTCACTGATGAAGGGCACGAACGGCGCGGCGATTTGGGACAACCGAATCAGGATGCGGTACAGCGTCGCGTAGGCCTCTTGCTTATCGGCGTCGTCCGTGCTCTTCCAGAATCGGCGTCGACTGCGGCGAATATACCAATTGGTCAAATCCTCGATGAAACGGATAAACGGACGCACCGCCAATTGCAGGTCGTACACGTCCATGGCAGCGACGACCTCATGGGCCAGCCGCTCCATCGCACTCAGGATCCAGCGATCCAGTAGGTGGCTGGGCGCCTGTTCGGCATCCGGCCCGGGTTTCCAGCCATCAATGTTTGCGTAGGTGACAAAAAAGCTGTACGCGTTCCACCACGGGATCAGCAAGTGACGCAAGGCGTGTTTCACACCATCTTCGGTGAAACACAAATCCTCGGCGCGCACCACCGGCGACGAAATCATATAGAGTCGCAAGGCATCGGCGCCGTACTCATCGATGATATACGAGGGATCGGGATAGTTTTTGAGGCGCTTGCTCATCTTGCGCCCGTCGGCTGCCAGCACCATGCCGTTGACCACGACGTTCTTGAAGGCCGGACAGCCGCGCAAGGCCGTGGACAAGATGGTCAGCGTGTAGAACCAGCCGCGGGTTTGATCCAATCCTTCCGCGATGAAGTCGGCGGGGAAATGCTGATGAAACCATTCCTCGTTTTCGAACGGGTAATGAATCTGGGCGAACGGCATCGAGCCGCTTTCGAACCAGCAATCGAGCACCTGCGGTACGCGCCGCAACGGAGCGCCACCGGACGGCGACGGAATTTCGATATCATCCACAAAGTGTTTGTGGAGGTCCTCGACCTTGTGTCCGGACAGCTTCTCCAGCTCCTCCACTGATCCGATGCAGAGTGTCTCCGACCCGTCTTCGCTTTGCCAGACCGGCAGCGGCGTGCCCCAATAACGGTTGCGGGAGATTGCCCAGTCGCGGGCATTCTCCAGCCAACGGCCAAAGCGACCGTCACGCACATGGCCGGGCACCCAATGAATCTGGCGATTGTTTTCGAGTAGTTGCTCGCGCATCTGTTCGACCCGCACGAACCAGGTCGAGATGGCTCGGTAGATCAAGGGCTGATCACAACGCCAGCAGTGCGGATAACTGTGCTGGATTGTGCCTTGATGGATCAGTTTCCCTTCCTGCTTGAGCTGGCGGATGATATCGGGGTCAGCCTCTTTCACCGCGCGCCCGGCGTAGTTTTGAACTTCGGACGTGAAGCGCCCTTCATCATCGACCGGACAGACCACCGGCAGCTTCTCGCGCTGCCCCAACTGACTGTCATCCTCACCGAAGCCGGGCGCAATGTGCACCACGCCGGTACCGTCCTCCGTCGAAACAAAGTCCGCCGCAAAGATGCGGAAAGCGCCTTCTTTCGCCAAGCCTTCGAAATAGGGGAACAAGGGCTCGTACGCCAAGCCGACCAGGGCCTTGCCTTCGACTTCCTCGACCAATTCGTATTCGTCGGGGTCCTTGTAGTAGGCCGACAAGCGCTCGCGCGCCAGGATGAAGGTGCGGTCGCCGTCGCGGACTTTCACGTACGCGATGTCGGGTCCAACGGCCAAGGCGAGATTGGATGGCAACGTCCACGGGGTGGTCGTCCAGGCCAGGACGGACGTGTCCGGCTGATCGCGCAACCGGAACTGCACGGTGATGGCGGGATCGCGCACCTCCTGATAGCCCTGATTGGTTTCAAAGTTTGAGAGCGGCGTGGCACAGCGCGGGCAGTAGGGCAGAATCTTTTGCCCCTCATAGATCAGGTCCTTCTCCCACAGCGACTTGAAGACCCACCAGATCGACTCCATGAACGCCGGGTCCATCGTCTTATAGTCGTTTTCGAAGTCGACCCAACGGCCCATGCGCGTAACGATTTCCCGCCATTCCTCGGTGTACCGCAGCACGATGCTGCGACATTTTTCGTTGAAGACATCGATGCCCAACGCCTCGATGTCCCGCTTGCCGCTGATATTGAGTTCCTGCTCCATTTCGTATTCGACCGGCAAGCCGTGACAGTCCCAGCCGAAACGGCGTTCCACAAAATGGCCGCGCATGGATTGATAGCGCGGGATGATGTCCTTAATCGTGCCCGCCAGCAGGTGGCCGTAATGGGGCAAGCCGGTGGCGAAGGGCGGCCCGTCATAGAACACGAACTCGGATTGGCCGCGCCGCTGTTCAATCGACTTTCGGAAGACATCCGATGCCTGCCAGAACGCCAGCACCGCCTTTTCCTGCTCGACAAAATTCACTCTATTGCTAACCGCTTTAAACATCATAGTCCTATGCAAATACAGGGTTTGCGCATCATCACCGGAGCGCAGCGAAAGGCTTAGTGAAACACATACAGCATGAGATAAATGATCACGCCGGTGACTGAGACGTACATCCACACCGGCCATAACCAGCGCGTGATCCGCACGTGGCGATCAAACTGCTGCTTATACGCGCGCCAGACCGCTGCCAGACATCCCGGAACCACCAGCATGGCGAGTGGGATGTGCGTGAACAACACAAAAAAGTAGACCCACCGGATGAATCCCTGTCGCTCGTACCGGGTCACGGCACCAACATTAAAGTGATAATACAGATAGAAAGACAGGAACAGGGCAGAAACCGCCACGGCCCCAATCATGAGTTGCATATGGCGGCGTTGATGGCCGTTCTTGATGGCAATCCAGCCGCCCACCAGCAAACAGGTGGCTATCCCGTTCAGTGTGGCGTTGATCGCCGGTATCTGTCCCAGTTCAATTCCTAACATGTC
>SLAD01000316.1 GCA_007126995.1 Kiritimatiellia bacterium
CGATCGCCTGACGCGCGTCGTCCAGATACAACTCGCTCGCTGCAAAGCGTGATTGGGCCGCCCTTGTCTGGGCGCGGTCCAGTGCGCCCCATGCGTTGCGCCAGAGCGGTTGGGTAACCGAAATACGCGTGGTGGCCATGGTCATATCGGACAGCAACTGGAATTCAGGGCTGGAGGCGTAGCGAAAACGCCCCACATCCATCCCCAGTCCGACCTCGGTCCCGCGCGAGAGCGTCCGAAAGATACCCGCCTCCACGACGGTGGACTCCGAACCCCGAATCAAAGGATTTCCGCGCATAGGCAAACTGGAATCCTCATATTGGGCAAAAGCCTGAAACCGACCGTCATACCGGGATTGCGCAATTTCGGTCTCTTCGCGGGCGATCAGACTCTGAAGACGCGCCTGAATAACCGATTCTCCCTCGCGCAACGCCCACTCGACACAGTCCTCTAACGTCAGGCGGACCGTGGTGTCTGCCCGCGCAAGCGAACAAAGTCCGATCGACAGCGCCAGCGCGGTTAATCCAGCCAGTAATTTGATCCTTTTCATCATCTTGGTCTGTCCCTGAATAGAAAGATACGTCGATTCGGCCTGCGATTCCTTGCTGTACATTGTGAGCTAATCGACGTATCGTTTCCACTGTGAATAATAAAGGCATTTTCATGAGTTTAGATCCTTCCCCAATTTATAATGCCCTGGGCGCGCCTGCTGGTCATCAGCAAGCCGTCATTCTATTCGCCTGCTGATTCAAGCATGAAGGAAGAGACGATTCACTTTACAAACGCGCGTGAAGCGCGTGATATCGCGGGACATCAAGTCGACATTCTCAAACGAATTGAGTCGGCCTTTGATGTGCGGTTGACCGCGCGCGATGTGTGGTTACGGGTTTTGGGCCCCAGCGACAAAGTGGACCAAGCCTGCCGCTTTTTCGAGCTGCTGCGGCACGCGCGGGATCAAGGGGTCCTACTGAAGGAACAAGGAATCATTTACACGATGCAACAAGTGCTGGCAGGCCGGGAACAGGACTTGAACGCGCTGTATCAGTCGCGGATTGAGGTCGCCGCCGGAAAAGCGCCGATCTTTCCCCGCACCTTTGGGCACCGCTTGTATGTCGATTCGATCCGCCAAAACGACGTCACCTTCGGGATTGGCCCGGCCGGCACAGGCAAAACCTATCTGGCCATGGCGATGGCGGTCTCAACCCTGCTGAAGAACGAGGTCGGCCGCATCATCCTGACACGACCCGCGATTGAGGCGGGGGAAGCGCTGGGCTTTCTACCCGGCGATATCCAGCAAAAAGTACTGCCCTACCTGCGTCCGCTCTATGATGCCCTGCACGATATGATGCCCGCCGAGGATATCGAGCGCCATATCGAGCGTGGCATCATCGAGGTGGCTCCCTTGGCCTACATGCGTGGGCGCACACTCAACCATTCGTTTATTATATTGGACGAAGCACAGAACACGACGCGGGAACAGATGTTGATGTTTCTGACCCGGCTCGGCTTTGACTCCAAATGCGTGATCACCGGTGACCTGTCCCAAGTCGATTTGCCGACGCATAAGCAATCCGGCTTGGCAGAGGCCAAGCATACATTGCAAGACGTGGAGGGGATCGCCATCATCGAGATGGGCGATGGCGATGTCGTGCGGCATGCGCTCGTGCAACAAATCATTCGCGCCTATCGCGATACGCGCCAGAACAACGGCTCGACTCCTCATGATGCGGCGGAGGACGCGTAATTCGGAATGTTTAACAAACTCAAAGATGCGCGCCTCAAGCGTGTACGAATTCAGTCGCGGCTGCAAAAGCCGAAGGCGACGCCCAGCGCCCGGGTCATCCGGTGGGCGCCCTTCTGGTTGGCAATGGCGCTCTGGGTGGCCGTGGTGCTCATCTTCCAGTTCCTCGCCGGACCTGACCCCCATCATGACGAGGCGGCCGCGCGCGCGACGGCCGCATTGGTGGCCGACCATGAACTGCGTGATGCCGACTCGGTGCTAGCGGTGTTCGGAATCACCGAAGGCAGCTTGAGCATGCCGTTGGATGCCCGCTTCACCTGGGTGGGCCGCGCCTTGCTCCTGCTGGTGGCCCTCTTCATTTGCGGCGGATTGTTACGGATCAGCCGCCCCGACTTGATGGCATCGCCCTCGCGCATCATGCTGCTGATTCTGGTGACGCTACTCAACATTCTGGCCATTAGCCTGTTGCGCTACGCCGCCGAGCAGCCCGGATTCCCGACGGCACTGCCAGTGCAGTACCTGTTGCCCCTCTCCTTCGCACCGCTGCTCACTACGATTTTGATCGGCCCCGCCGCCGCCATCGTTGCCGGCGTCTGGACCAGCTTCGCCGCCGCGATCCTGTTTGAGGGTAGTTTTGCCATTTTTGCGATGGGACTACTGGTGACCATCGTGTCCGCCTACATGGCCCACGATGTGCGCAAACGGTCGCGGATGGTACGGATCGGATTGGCGATCGGTGGCGCACAAGCCATCTACGGGTTCAGCATTGCGCTGCTGATTCAGCTTCCCACCAATCTAATCCTGATTCAAACCGGGGTCAGCTTGATCAGCGGCGTCGTGGTGGCGCTCATTTCGCTGCTTTTCCTGCCCCTGTTCGAGGCCCTGTTCGATATTACCACCGACATCACACTGTTAGAGCTTTCCGATATGGGGCATCCCCTGCTCCAACGACTGGCATTGGAAGCGCCCGGCACCTATCATCACAGCCTGATGGTCTCGCATCTCGCCCAGTCCGCCGCCCGCGAAATCGGCGCGAACGCCATGCTGGTGCGCGTCTGCGCCTACTACCACGACATCGGCAAACTCACGAAACCGGAATTCTTCGTCGAAAACACCCAATTCCGCGAAAATCCGCACGACGACCTGACCCCTAGCATGAGTACGCTGGTGATCATTTCGCACGTGAAGGAAGGTGTCGGCATGGCGCGCCGGGCCAAATTGCCCGGCCCGATCATTGAGGCGATTGAACAGCACCACGGCACGGGCCTGGTAGCCTACTTCTATCATCGCGCCAAGCAACAAAAAGAGGGGCAAGGTACAGCCAAGCAGAACGGGCGGGACTTGAGTGACGCCGATTTCCGCTATCCCGGCCCCCGCCCGCGTACTCCGGAAATGGGGATTCTCTTGCTCGCCGACAGCGTTGAGGCCGCCTCGCGATCAATGGATAAACCGACCCCCAGCCGCATCGAGCATCTGGTCGATGACATCGTCGATTCGCGCCTGCACGATCATCAACTCGATGATTGTGATTTGACCTTTGCACAATTAACCGCCATTAAACGCTCCTTTGTTTTCACATTGACGAATATGCTGCACGGCCGGGTGCCGTACCCCAAAGATGAAGATCGAAATAAGCAATCAACAGTCACGGATCAAGTTACCTATCCGTCCGGTGAAGGCGTACGCTCGCTGGATCATGCAACAAGTGAACGCGCTTGATCCCGATACACCTTGGGGGCACCTATCGTTGATCATCACCGATCATGCCGGCATGACGAAGATTCATAAAGCGAGCTTTGGTTCGGCGCAAACCACGGACGTGATTAGCTTCGCCTATCCGCCCACCTCGCCCATGGATGAGGATGCTACCGGCGAGGTCATCGTCAATGCGGAGCAGGCACAGGAGCAAGGCGCTCGCTATGACGGCCCGGCCCGCGAGCTGGCGCTTTATATCGCACACGGCTGCCAACATTTGACGGGGGCCGACGATTCCACGCCCGCCCTGAAACAGCGCATGCGCCGGGTCGAAAACCGCTGGCTCGCCGAAGCCGCCGCGCTTGGGCTGATCGATCCGTTGTGGCCGGAAACAGCGATGCAGGAGGCACGGTGAGCGACATCATCATGGGATTGTTACTGCTGGTCGGTTCCGGGGTTGTGGCCACCTTGCATATGTCGTTCCGCCAAGCCGGTGACGCGGGGATACCGCGTTTTCTAGAAAAGTATCCACAAGCGGCCCGCTTTCGTTTCTGGACAAAGCGTTGGTCCAGCCTGTGCGCCTCGCTCTTGATCCTGCTCGGTGCCTTGTTCCTGATGGCCGTGTTCCTGCTCTTTACTGGGCTGGGCACGCTGTCCACCGGCCAACTCATCGGACGCGGCATCTTGCTGGTGCTAGGCTCGATTCTGGTCTTACATGTGTTCCCCGTAGCGCTGGCCGAAAGTTATTCCGACCGCATCGCCAGCACCTTCCTGCCCATCGTTGCCGCATGGACCGCGCTCTGCTATCCGCTGGCCATCCTGATTGCCGGCGCCGAAAAGTCGCTCACGCGCCTGTTCCGGTCCCAGTCCGAAGACAGCAATCGCCCGTCTTCCGAGGATGAAATCATTTCGCTGGTCGATGACGAGCACGCGGGCGACCTCGAAGACACGGAACGGGAAATGATTCGTAGCGTACTGGAATTCGGGGAAACCTTGACACGCGAGATTATGACGCATCGCGTCGACGTCCACGCCTTTGAGTTCAATGCCACGATCAGCGAGTGCGTGGAGAAGTCGAAGCAATCGACCTATTCCCGATTCCCAGTCTACGCGGAGAGCCTGGACGATATTCGTGGCGTGGTCCATGTGAAGGATCTGTTGCGCTCGCTCAGCGAGGACAGAGGCGAACGCAAAGTGGCCTCGCTTTGCAATAAGGTCACGTTTGTGCCCGAGTCCATGCCCATCGATGATCTTTTCCGACTCATGCGGACCGCCCGCGCGCATCTGGCCTTGGTGGTGGACGAATATGGCGGTACGGCCGGCTTGGTTACCATGGAAGACATTATTGAAGAGCTGGTCGGCGAAATTCATGACGAATACGACAGCGCCGAAAAGAAGATTCAAGAGTTGCCTGACGGCTCCTTCCTCGTTGATGCTCGCGAACCGGTCTACGAAATCAATGAGGCGCTCAAGATTTCGATTCCCGAAGACGACGACTATGACTCCGTAGGCGGATTCATCTTCCAACAACTCGGCCAGATCCCGCGGCCCGGCGAAACAGTCGAGTTGGATGACCTCGAAATCCGCATCCAAACCGCTGTCGCCAACCGGATTATCAATGTCCGCATCACCAAGAAGCCGACCGCCAAGCGTTGATCTGGTGCTGGGGATCGATGCGGCCTGGACTGCCCGGCAGCCGACCGGCGTCTGCCTGCTCGCGAAGGAAGACACGACCTGGCGCTGCATTGCGCTGAC
Source organism: Kiritimatiellia bacterium (assembly GCA_007126995.1). GTDB lineage: Bacteria > Verrucomicrobiota > Kiritimatiellia > SLAD01 > SLAD01 > SLAD01. The sequence continues at coordinate 5,192 of SLAD01000316.1, forward strand.
ACCCGACCTGAAGCGATTTGTGCGGGGACCGACAGCCGAAGACTTGGATTGGATGCAACGTCCCGAAGGCAGCGAAATGTCCGTGCCGCAACTCACCGAAGCCGTGGAGCGCTGGCATCCCAAGGGCCGGCTGCAGGTGGTCGCCATGGATATTCCCCTCGCCCGCTCGCCGGTGCGGGGGCGTCGCAAAGCGGATAACGAGGTGACCCGCATGTATGGTCGCTACGGCTGCGGCACGCATTCACCGATGCCGGATCGGCCCGGACCAATCAGTGATCGTCTGCGCGCGGCATGGGCCGAGGCGGGATTCCCGCTCGCTACGCTGGGCGGGCCGCCACCCTGCCCAGCCGTACTGGAGGTCTATCCGCACCCCGCCGTGATGATGCTGCTCGAAGCCAGCTACCGCGTCCCGTACAAGGCCTCGCGGGCAGGAAAATACTGGCCTGGGCGAAGTGTTAAAGAGCGGGTTCTGGCCATTTGCGCCGAGCTGCGGCGCATTGAACAAGCGCTGCAACAGCGAATCCGCGAGATCCCTCAGATCGTTCCTGCTGAAGTTGCCACCCTCAGCATGCTCAAACGCTATGAGGATGCGCTGGATGCCGCCGTCTGTGCGTGGGTCGGTGTTTGCTATCTGGAGAACCGGATCGAAGGCTTTGGCGATGAGGATGCCGCCATCTGGATTCCGCGCATTTAACCGTACGCCAAAGCAATCTCGGCGGCGACGCGCGCGTTATTCTTCAACAGGGCGATATTGGCGGTTTGACTCTCGTCGCCCGTCAGCTCGCTGACCCGTGCCAGCAGGAAGGGTGTCACCTCCTTGCCGCGAATATCCTTGGCCTCCGCCTCCTCCAACGCTTGTTGAATGGCGCGTTCGATCTCATCATGAGGCAACGCATCCTCCGCCGGAATCGGGACGGTCACCAGTAAGCCGGCTGTCAGCCCCAGGCGATCACGGGCCCGCATCAGAGCGGCGACAGACGCCGGCGTGTCACAGGTCACATCGACCGGTAACCCGGCGGACGGCGAATAGAAGGCGGGAAATTCCGTCGATTGATAGCCGACCACCGGCACGCCCTGCGTTTCGAGCACTTCCAATGTCAGCGGCAAATCCAATATCGATTTGGCGCCGGCGCAGACGACCGTCACCGGGGTGCGGTAAACCATGGGTGATCAAGGTGCTTTCCAAGGCCACCACCGGTGCCCGTTCCGCTAAAGCACGCGCAACCTCCGGCGAGCACTCAATTTTCATCCGACGTGGGCTCCGGGGTCGCAGCCGGATCGGCTACAATGCGGTTTAGAATATCGGAAAATTCACGCAAACCGCTGGCTGGGATCACAATCGCGTCGCGCCGTCCACTGACGTCCTCGGTAATGCGCAGAAAACGTCCGCGGGCATTCTCTTTCATATCGAAAAAGAACAGCTTGCGCTCCACTTGCAACCGCTCACTTAGTAAGTCCCTGTTATCCATCTTCCCTTCCTCCGACTAAGTTTATGGGCGGATCTCTGCAATTGTACTGTTGGACGGTGGAAATCTCAAGATGTTGAAGAAAGTTTGTAGGTCCCGATGAGTGAAATAACGAGAACGAATGCTGCTATCCGATTTATTGCCTGCTTGTTTCTGGTGGGTTCCACAGCGATAGCGAGAGGAGATATCATGACGAATGAGAACACAACGCAAGAGGAAGTGGCCACTTTTGGAGCGGGTTGTTTTTGGTGCGTGGAAGCCGTTTTCCAACAAGTACCCGGGGTGAAAAGCGTCACTTCGGGATATAAAGGTGGCGATACAGAGAATCCCACCTATCAGCAAGTGACCACCGGGAAGACGGGCCATGCCGAGGTTGTGCGCATTGTGTACGATCCCTCAGAGGTCTCTTTCGAAACGCTGTTGGATGTGTTTTGGCGGGCGCACGATCCCACGCAGCTCAACCGGCAAGGCGCCGATGTGGGGACACAGTATCGCAGCGTGATCTTCTACCACAGCGAAGCCCAGAAAGAGGCTGCCCTGGCCTCGCGGGCCAAGGTCGAGGCGGCGGGGCGCCACAATCGCCCCATTGTGACGCAAATTGTCGCGGCCGAGGAATTTTATGAAGCGGAGGACTATCACCAGAACTATTTTCGCAACAATCCGTCCGCCACCTATTCGCGATTCGTGATCGCGCCCAAGTTGGAGAAGCTCGGGCTGGAACCGTGAGCGAGGCCGTCACGCCTTGATGTGGTACTCCGTGAGAGCGCAGCTTCGTCAGCGGGTTGGCGAGCCGATTGTGGCGTTGCTGCGGATGGGCACATCACCGCAGCGCATCGCCATCAGCATCGCTGTCGGCACGATCATTGGGGTGCTGCCGCTGCTCGGCAGCACCACCGCGCTCTGCTTTGTGATCGCCGTCGCTCTCCGATTGAATCTGGTCGCCATGCAGGCCTTCAATTGGTTGGTCGCGGGTCCGCAATTGATCATGATTCTGCCCTTCATTCGGTTAGGGGAATGGCTCTACCGCGCGCCCCCATTAGGCTTGCAGCTAAATGGCACAGATTGAGTTCGCAATCCACAGGGATTCTTGCATCATCTTCCTCAGATCATTTAGATTTTGCTTATCACCGGAAAGATTGTTTATGGCCAAGAATATCGTTTTAGTTGGTTTTATGGGTACCGGCAAGAGTGCGACGGGACAACTAATTGCCGAAGAACTCAATCGCTCGTTCATCGACATGGACACACTGATCGAGGAACGCGCCGGTAAAAAGATTTCGGCGATCTTTGCCGATGAAGGGGAACCGCACTTTCGCCAATTGGAACATAACCTGGCCGTTGAACTCAGTCGCGAAAGTGATCTCGTGATCGCGTGCGGTGGGGGCATTGTGCTGAATCCGGCGAACATCGCGGCATTCAGTCAAACCGGTCTAGTGTTCTGCCTGCATGCCGACCCGGATGAAATCCTTCAACGTGTGGCCAGGCAATCCCATCGCCCGCTGCTTGAGGGTGACAACGACAAAGCACAGGCTATCCGCGACCTGCTGGCCAAACGCCAATCGCTATATCAAGCCATTCCGCTGAGTATCGACACCAACGGCCACAAACCCATCGATACGGCTCGGGAAGTACTGAAGGTCTACCACGCCTCAGCGCCGTGAATTTGGCGAATGGTGGATGGGCCCCACCGCTCTACTCATTCTATATCCGATTTCGCAGCTCAATGGTAATCTCGCCCTCTCGTCGTATGATGGGACCGGTAGGCCGAGGCGTCCCGCTCCATCACCCCGTCTCGCACTGCGCATAATAACCGTTGCTTTCCAGGCTCCCTTGGCAGCGCACAAATGCATCCACGATGGCGGGGTCGAATTGACTTCCTTTGCATCGCACGATCTCGGCCAGCGCTGCTTTCGGCGAAAGCGCGGATCGATAGAGACGATTCGAGCGCATGGCGTCATAAGCATCAATAACGGAGAAGATTCGGGCCCCGATACAAATCTGATCACCGCGCAAACCGCGTGGATAGCCGGAACCGTCGTATCGCTCCTGATGCGCCCAAACAATGTCCGCAGCATCCCGCAGCTCCGGGCTACTGGCGATGATCTCATAGCCGATTGAGGGATGCCGCCGCATGACCGCTTGCTCTTCGTCCGTCAATTTTCCTTTCTTCAGCAGGACTTCATCGGGGATGGCAATCTTGCCGATATCGTGCAAGAGCGCTCCGCGACGTAAGGTCTCAATCCGTTCAAACGAAACCCCCATTTCACGCGCGAGCAATGTCGTCATTTCGGCTACCCTTCGGCAGTGTTCTCCGGTGCTTTGCTCACGGGCGTCAATCAAAGCGGCCATGGCCTCCAACGTGAACAGGGTCGCCTTTTTTTGATCCTCCAGCGCACGCGCCAAGGCGTATTCGCGCCGGGCAACCATTGCTTCCAAGTGTTGCTGGTACCGTTGGTTCTCGCGCATCAATCTGCGATGTTCCAATGCGCGCTGGATAATCATCATAAAGAGCGGAACTTTGAAGGGCTTTTGTACGAAATCATAGGAACCCGAACGGATCGCTTCGATCGCTGCATCCATCGTGGGCTCGCCTGTCATGACGATCGGCACGATCGCTGGATCCAGTTCGCGCAATCTGGCAATGAGATCCAGTCCGCTTTCATTTCGCAAATGCAGGTCGATGATCGCGATATGAATGAGCCCCTTCTCCTTTTGAACGATCTGCGTCGCTTCCTCCGAATTGATCGCGCAATACAAAGCAAACGATTGATCTTTCAAACAACGACGCATCATTTCCAACAGATAGGAGTCATCGTCGACAACCAGTATAGCAACTTCCTCATCAACCGGCTGGGCAGTACGTGAATTATCTTGATCCAGGACGACGCGTTTTGTTGCGCCCGCGTCATCTTCTTGTCCCACACACAACTGGTCGCGGCCATTCTGCTTGGCCTGATAGAGCGCCCGATCCGCCAACCGGACCAACTCATGAATGGTCTTTTGTGGATGAGGCTCCATCGCGTGGACCCCAATCGAAACCGTGATGGACAAATCACCTCTTTGCTTGCAAAAGATATGATTCACAATCCGTTCGCGGACGCGATGGCCGGTTTTAATGGCTTCATCTGAATCAGCCCAAGGCAAAATCACAACCAATTCATCACCACCGTAGCGGCACACCACATCGGAATCGCGTGTGGCCGATTTCACAACCGTCGCATACTCCTCGAGCAGTGCATCGCCTGTCAAATGGCCAAAGGTGTCGTTGACGGATTTGAAATGATCCACATCCACCACCAGCAATCCGATTGGGAAAGGATGCCGACAGCCAATATTCCACAAGCGGCCGAGCTCTTCGTAGAATCCCGCCCGGTTCAGCAAGCCCGTCATGGCGTCGTGGGTCGCCATGCGTTGCAGGGATGCAAACAATTCGTCCCGCTCCTGCTCAGCCGCTTTCCGTGCCGTGATATCGGTAATTAATCCGTCATAACCAATACAACATTGATGCTGGTCATATTCCGCAACGGTTGTGCTGCGTACCCAGCGGATTGAACCGTCTTTGTGACGAATGCGGTGTTCAAGGGTATGCACGGGCCGGCCAAAGCTCAATTGCTTTAGTTGTCGCACCACGGCCGAATGGTCTTCGGCACAAATGATGCGACGCCACAAGGCGGTATTGCGGGCGAAATCAGTCGGGGGATATCCGGTAACATCCTCCACGCTGGCATCAAACAGTGGTCGCCCCATCCGCCCGTCTGAGACGATGATGTGAAAGACGAAGCTGTGGGTCGCACGCACGACCCGGCGATAGCGCGCCTCATTGTGAATGAGCTTGGTGTTCGCGTAGGCCAAGGCTTCGGTGCGCTCGGCAATGCGCCGTTCCAGCTCGGATTTCTGCTCCTGCATGAGCGCGAGGGCCTGCTCGCGCTCGGTGACATCGGTATCGCAGCCGGCGTAACCCTTGAGGCTGCCATCTTGATGGTAGACGGGGATGCCATTGGTTGACACCCAAATCACTTTTCCACTTTTCGTCTGAATCGGATTGAGCACATCCGTGAAGGCTTCACTCCGATGAATGACATCAAGGGCCTGCTGCTTAAATCGGTCCAGGCCTTTCTCGGGGTGCAAATCGTAAAAATGCTTCTTTCCTACCAGTTCCTCCGGGGTGTAGCC
>SLAD01000326.1 GCA_007126995.1 Kiritimatiellia bacterium
ACGAAGCTGCTTCTCCGCTTTGTCGATGGCCCCGTCAATCGATGCATACATATCACTGGTTTCGTCTTTGGCATCAACCACCACATGGTTCGGCGCTTGGATGACGACCTCGGCCATTTGCCGATGCTTTTCGACATCGAGCACAACTTGGGCATGCTGCAATCGCGGGAATTCCGAGTTGAGCTTCTCCAGACGACTCAGCGCGTGATCGCGTAGTGAATCCGTCAGCTCCATATGGCGCCCGGTGATGCTTGTCTGCATAGCTTCCCTCCTGTGGTTTGGTTTACATGCTGAAGCGAGGCCCGAGATACAACTCACGACTCACTTCATCGTTGATCAAGAAATCGCTGGTTCCCTCGCGGAGAACTTTTCCTTCGCAGATTAGATAGGCTCGATCGACCACGGCTAATGTTTCCCGCACGTTATGATCTGTAATTAATATACCCAATCCGCGTTCCTTTAGTGCAATGATGATTTGCTGTACATCATAGACAGCCAATGGGTCGACTCCGCTGAACGGTTCATCCAATAAAATAAGTGATGGACTGGTCACCAAGGCGCGCGTGATTTCCAGGCGACGCCGTTCACCGCCGCTGAGCGTGTAGGCTTTTTGCTTGGCTAGATGCGCAATCTTCAATTCATCGAGTAGGAAGGCGAGCCGCTCTTTGCGTTCCTGCGCTGATAACGGCAATGTTTCAAGAATGGCCCTGACGTTTTCCTCGACGGTGAGGCTGCGAAAGATAGAGGGTTCCTGTGACAAGTAGCCCATCCCCATGCGCGCCCGGCGATACATCGGCGTATCGGTGATATCCTGTCCCTGAAACGCGACCCGCCCGCCCGTCGGATTCACTAAACCAACGATCATGTAAAAACTGGTGGTCTTGCCGGCCCCGTTCGGCCCGAGCAGGCCCACGATCTCGCCCGGTTTGACGTTGAGGTGAACGCCATTCACCACGTTCCTGCGATTATAGGTTTTTACGAGGTCCGACGCCTCGACCAATAGCTGATTTTGTACGAGCGCCACCCTTAGTCTCCCAACAGAAAATCGCGCGAACCACCGTCGTCCGGAAAGAGCACCAATCGGGCTCGCGGCTCGCAAATCATGCGGTTATCCTCGCGCCAGAAGGTAATGGTATCGCCCTCCAACACATCGCGTCCACGCCGAATGCGCGGCGAACCTTCGAGAAAGATCGTTCCCTCCTCTACGCTGTAGGTCGCCTTGCGCGCCCACGCGGTCGTGTCCTCCTGCTGCATGACGACATTGCCCACCGCTTCAATCAGTTCGGCCTGGTTATCGTCATCGAAAAACACGGTCAGACGATCAGCGGTCAGGCGCATGGAGTCGTCGACCACCACCACGTCGTCCTCGAACAAGGCGTACTGATGGGTCTGGTCGAAGGTTAACCGCTTGGAGGTGATAACCGTGGCCTCCGCCTCATCGATCTCGAAGTCACCTTCCACCTCCAAGCCCGCCGCCGGGGCTGCCAACAGAAGCAGCGCCACCAACCTGCACAGGCCAACGTTTATCAGATCCCATCGTTTCATTATTCCTCTTCCTCTCCGGCTTGTGCGCCGATCTTCAAATCCTGAAACACCACTTTGGCGTCATTATGTATCTCAAACCGCTCGCTTTCGGCGTCCCAATCGAATCCTCGTCCCGTGATAATCATATTTGCGCGCGCAATGCGAATACCCGTCTCTGAGGTCGCGCTGCCCGTGACGCGATTATACAGGCAGGACTCCGCCGCCACGCGCATCTCGACTTCCCGGTCATCATCATAAAACTCGATGAGCATGCCGGTAATGTCAACTTTGCCATCCGCAAGCATGCGCGCCAGTTCACCAAAGAGGCGCGATCGCAGACGATTCTCGCGATCAAACTCGGGCACTTCGAAACCGCGGATCACTTGCCCGTCCATCCCCATTTGGGCTTCGGCATCCGGAATCGGCGCCGTCCATGCCAGCCAGCCAATCCCCACCGCCAGCGCCGTCAAGGCATATCGCCATGTGACAAGGCTGTCTTGCATCATATCCTCTTACCTCCAACGATTGTATCAATAGCCTGCAATTGCTCGACCAGTTTCGGTAGCGTGGAGAACCGAATCGCATTGTCCTTGTCCGACAGGGCTTTGTCGGGATCGGTATGGGTTTCGAGAAAGACCGCGTCGCAGCCCGTCGCCACGGCCGCGCGCGCCAAGTAGGGTGCCCAACGACCGTCCCCGGCGGTACCGGAAGTCCCGGCGCCCGGCAATTGCACGCTGTGCGTGGCATCAAAGATCACCGGATAGCCCCACTCGCGCATGACCAACAAGCTACGCATGTCAGCCACGAGGTTATTGTAGCCGAACGAAACACCGCGCTCGGTCAGACAAATCTTGCGGTTTCCCGTCGACTCGACTTTCTGCACGATATGTTGCACATCCCACGGCGCCAGAAACTGTCCCTTTTTGATGTTCACCACCGCACCGCTGGCGCCCAGCGCCAGCACCAGATCGGTTTGACGACATAGAAACGCGGGCAGTTGCAGGATATCACACACCGCCGCCGCAGGCTCGACCTCCTCCACGCCATGCACATCGGTGAGGATAGCGAAACCGTGGCGCTCCTTGATTTCTTTTAATATATCAAGGCCCGCCTTCACGCCGGGCCCGCGATAGGAACGCACGGAGGTGCGATTGGCTTTGTCGTAGGAGGCCTTGAAGATAATCGGCATGCCGCTGGACTCAGACAACGCCGCCAGGCGCCGCGCCAGATCAAGCGTTTGGCGGCGGCTTTCGATCACGCAAGGACCCGCAATCAGCACCAGCGGGCGCGATCCGCCCAAGGCGATCTTGCCGATCTTGATGACTTTGCGTTTTGTGCTCACTGCGTTAATCCCGCCTGCTTCAATGCCTGTTCGGCTCGTTCCACATCTCCCGGCTCATCAACGCCCAACGCGCTATGTTCCGTCACCAACACCTTCATGCGCGCCCCCAAATACAAGGCGCGCAATTGCTCCAGCTTCTCCGCTTCCTCCAACATCGTCGGTGGCGTTTGCACCAACTGCTGCAAGAACGTACGACGATAGGCATATATGCCGATGTGCCGCAAGTATAGCGGTTCCCCGCTGCCATCACCATTCTTTTCCCGCCAGTGCGGGATCGGCGAACGCGAGAAATACAGCGCCTTGCCGTCGGCCGCGCAAACGACCTTCACCACGGACGGCTGCTCCACCTCGGCCGGGTCCGTGATCCGGGCGGCGGCCGTGGCCATGTCCCACTCGTCCGGTCCGGTGATCACGACGGCCAATTCATCGATCAACGCGGGCGCAATCAGCGGTTCGTCCCCTTGCACATTGATAACGGCCTCGGCGTCGAGATCGCGCACGGCTTCGGCGATGCGGTCGGTGCCGGATGGATGATCGGCCCGCGTCATCACCGCCGTGCCGCCGAATCCGGCCACGACATCCGCGATCCGCTGTTCGTCGGTCGCCACGATCACCGCCGACAAGGCGGTCGCCTGCGAAGCGCGTTCCCAGACCCATTGGATTAAAGGTTTACCAGCGATATCCGCGAGGATCTTGCCCGGAAACCGCGTGGACCCCCACCGCGCCGGGATGATGCCGACCACCTTACTCATTGAATCGATTCCAATAATTCATCGGCATGACAAGGTGCAGTACCCAGTTGCGCGACGACGACGCCGGCGGCGTAGTTCGCCAATTCCGCCGCTTCCCGATGCGTAGCTCCGGCGGCCAACGCCAGCGTGGTGGTGGCAATGACCGTGTCGCCGGCGCCGCTCACATCGAACACTTCGCGGGCACGCGTCGGGACGTGTACGGGACCGCCGTCCGGCTCGAACAGCAGCATGCCTTGCGGGCCGAGCGTGATGACCAGCAATTCTACGCCCCACTTTTCGCGCAGGCGCGCACCGACCTCCATCAGGTCGCGATCCTCCAGCGGCGGAATCTCGATGACGGGTTCCTCCCGTCCCACGGCCGCATAGGCCTCTTTGCGATTGGGCGTGGCGACGGTGACGCCGCTGACGCGGACCGCGTGATCATCCTTGGGATCGTAGCCCACTGGGACCTTGCGGGCGCGGGCAGCGGCCAAGGCGGCATCCACCACCGACTGGCAGATCAGGCCCTTGCCATAGTCCTCGATGATCAGGCCGTCCACCTCCTGTACAGCGTCTTCCAGCAACTGACAAAACTGCGCCGCATCGCCTTCGCTGAGTTGCAAGGGTTCCTCCCAATCGACGCGCACGACCTGTTGCCGCTCCGCGATGATACGGGTTTTGACGGTGGTGCGCGCGGAGGCCAAGGACAACAGGTGATCGACCCCGACACCGTCCTCCTGCAGCAGGCGTCTCAATTCTGCGGCCTCACGATCATCGCCGACGATGCCCGCCACGGCACCGCGTCCGCCCAAGGTCTGAATATTGCACGCCACGTTGCTGGCGCCGCCCGGCATGCCCTTTTCGTGCGTTACCTTGACCACAGGCACGGGTGCTTCGGGGGAAATCCGGCGCACGGCACCGTAAATGTAGCGGTCCAGCATCAGGTCGCCGATCACCAACAGGCGCCGCGTTGAAAATGAGCTCAGCAGTGCTTCCGCACGCGCGCGGGTCAGACTCATTGATTACCCTTCAAATTCATCATCGTCCTCGTAATGATCCAATATCCAACGATCATTACCCGGCCCGCGCACTTCGTGCAAAACTAATCTGATGCTGGCCACCGGGATGTGGCCCACCATTTGGGTCAAGAGCCGACGCTCATCATCCGACACCCACAGGGTCATGCGACCGCGCCGGACGAACAGTCCTTCAAAGGCCGCTTCCGGCTCCAGCTCGGTACTGCGAATGCGTCCATAGTTGCGCAGGCGAATCCGGTCGGTGCCGCGCGCTTCCAGCCACAAGTCATAAATCTTTTCATCCGACATGACGCGGAAATGCTGTTTTTCGTTCGGCTCGAATCCGACACTGCGCATGTAATAGGCAAAGCTCAGCAGGTCGCGCGTATCCGGTTCCAGCTCGAAGGTGTCCTCGCGATCACGCGTCTTGGAACGCCAGTAGGCGATGCCTTTTTCATAATCGAACTTGGTGATCTCGTGCTTGCGATGGCGGCCCTGACTCATATCCAGCTCGAAGCGCAGCGGCAGAAACGTGTGCGGATCGATCAAACTTTCGATCACGTCGTCCACCCGATAGATGCGATCCAGGAAGGAGTTCGAGCGGGTGCGAATACGAATCGCTAACAGGGGTCGATTATATTCCTCCACCCAGCGCGTGCTGATCACGCTGGTGCCAACCGGGATGCGTCCCCAGTAGACGCGATAGCGAATCTCCTCGCCGACCGGAAACCACAGTTCCGGCAGTTCCAGCTCCTCGGGCTCCGGCTCGCGCTCCTCAACCGGATGCGCATCCGGAAACGGGATCGGCTCTTCTTCCTCCTCTTCCGCACCTTCTTCGTCGCTTGCCGCCGCCGCATCCGCGTCAGCTGCATCTTCCGCAACCGGCACGTCTTCCGGGTCCGCCGGATCGCCTTCCTCCGCCGTCACCCAGACCAGCGACGCCAGCAAAAACAGTGCCGTCAACCACCAACTTATTCGTTTCAAACTCATGCTTATCCTTCCCGACAAAAATCACAGGATATCTCATTGCGCCTTTAGTTCAGACGGCGCGCGGGCTCTCCTTATTCAACGCTTGACCGCCGGTCGGCCCACGATGCGTATCAGCATCAACTCCAAGGCCAACTCAGGCGGCAGCGACGAGGACACCAATTGTAGATGCGTTTCCGCAAGCTGGCGTTGAATCAAAACCAATTCTTTCAGCGTGTACTTCGCCGCTTGCTCCAGCAGCAGCAGCGTCCGATAGGGATGCACCTTGCGTGGATCGCGCGGCAAGCCCGCCAGCCATTCCTCGCCCTCGGCATCGACATTCCACACCGCTTTGCGATAACGCTCACTGCCCTCGACACGCACCCATTTGCGCTGCTGACACTCCTTCAGGATCAACAACTCCCGGAAACGGCTTTCCAGGCCGAAAATGAGCCCCACCGGATTTTCACGCTGGAAAAGCAGTTGCCGGTAGACCTGCAATGCCGGGCCAAGCTTGCGATGTCCGACGTGATCCGCCAGCGCCCAACTGATCGATTCGCGACCGGGCGAAACCACCGCGCGGATGTCATCCATCGTCACCGTGCGATCCTCCGCGCCTTTATACGTCGCCAGCTTCTCGGTTTCCTGGATCAGGCGTCGCGTGTCACCGCCGACGACTTGCACGAACAAGGCCATCACATTCGAACCCGCCGGCTTCAACCCTAACGATTTCCAAGCCTCAGAGACGCGGTCCTTGGCGGCCTGATCCGCCTCCTTTTCCTTTTCGGGCAGCTTAAATTCGACGATCTCACCTTTATCCTTGGCGGCCTTCATGAAGGCGCTGCGCTTATCGAACTTCTGACCGCTCACCACCAGCACGTGCCCCTCCGGCAAGCCCGCCCTCACCAAGTCCTTCAGCACCTCAACGACCTTTTTGACCTCTTCGGAAGTGCCCGGCAGCGAAGCGGAAAACATGCGGGCATCGCGCAGCCAAACCGTTTTCTTGCCGCCGAAGAAACCAACGGTTTGGATCGCGCCCAGGACCTTCTGCAACACGGCCACGGCATCTTCGACCAAGCCCACATCCCCGGCGATCGTTTCCAGTCCCAGCGCTTGCTCCTCTTGTGGACAGGTCTGGTCAACGATTTCCCGCGCCTTTTGGTCGATCGCGTACTCGTCGTCCCCAGTAATGACAAAGAGGCTATTACTCATGGCCACAAAACAGCTTCCACACGCTCAAAAAAGTCGGCCTCGTCGTCTGGCGACCACTCGTAGGCCATTTCCACGGTGCGATGAAAATCGCCGCGGTGCCGGAGCGCTTTCTGCACAAACGCGCCCATCTCGTCCGGCCCCAACCGCTGTGCGAGTTGTTCGATAAGAACAGAGGATTGCCGGTAAAAGGCGCGGTTCTGGCCCGGATCACGCGGGTAGGTCGTGCGCAGCAACACGTCATCCCATGACAAACGGTCGTCGCTCGGGATCGGCTCGTGTTCGCGGTGCAGTGAAAATCCTTGGCGCAGTTGATACGTCTTGGCCAGCTCCCACCCCAGCCATTGGGCCAGCCCCTCTTCCAACCAGAGCGGAAGGTTGTCGTACGCCTGCTGCAATCGGAAATGCACCAATTCATGCGGAATATCGATATGATTCAAGTCATGCGCCCGGTCACGCCGAATGAAGAGTTCGTTGCCAAGGTGCACTGCGGCGCCGTCATGCCGTCCGCCGGACATGCGAATCAGTCGTCGCCACACCCGTTCCTCCTCGACCACAAACCAACGCCCGCGCGATTCCGTCGCAGGCAAGCCCAGCCGCCGCTCGATTTCGGCGTCGGCCCACTCCACTTCGCGAGCGACCCGGTCCAGTGTGCGGCGATTGGCGGCGTGATAGATATAACGATCGGATTCCGCGTGAACCCATCGGATCGGTCGCCCACGCAGGGCTGCCCGGCCCAGGGCCGTCATATCCTGATCGCTGAGCTCATCCCATGAGCGTAGCTCGTAGGGGGCTGCCGATTCCGCTGCAGACACGAACAATAACAGCACGCCCAGCAGGCACGGCACGATCAGGCGCTGCGCTTTGACGACGGAAAATGATGACGGCGAGTATTGCATAACGAGATACACGTTAATCCGCGACCGCCTCAGCGACAAGTCAGAAGCGGGGCTCCGCGTTCTTTGTTACGCGCGCGAAACGGAATGCGGGATGCAGCAGGAAACTACGGATTTCGCGGATAGCGCGGATGAGGATTCGACAAAACCAGCGAAGCAGACTCGCTATCGGGGACGAGGCGGTGGGCAATTTTGGGTTCGCCAGCCGAATGCCGAGCTGGTGCTCGGCGTTCCCGGGGTGACGCGAGGGGGTTGTGGGTTGGGAGCGCGCCGACCGCTGAGGGTCGGCCTACAAAGACCGCATGCAATACCATCAGCGGCAAAGTACAGAGAATCCCCAGTCATGCAAACAACCGGAGCCCCGCAGGGGTGCTACGCGGTGGGCGAAGGGGGCAAATTCGGACACGAATTTGAGCGCGGGTGGCGGGTCAGATGCGGCCTAGCGCTAGGCGCGTGGGGCGGCGCAGGACTCGTGTCCGCGCCGGCCCGCGCAACAACGCGATAGGTCGTAGCTGGCGCGCGCCCCGAGCGACCCCTTCGCCCACCGCCAAGCAGACGCATCAACCGCAAAGAACCGCCTCACGGCGGCCCTACGAGCAGGTGCGCCAGCCGAATGCCGGGCTCTTCCCCGCTTCAGCTTTCAGCTTTCACCCCTCATCCCTCTCTCCCCGGCAGCAGCCCGGCCAGCGTGGATTCCAGCAGGTCGATGCTGCGATCCCAGTCAAAGCGTTCCTCTACCATGCGACGGGCATTGTTGGCGATACGCTCGCGCAACGGGGCATCGTCCAGCAGCATCTCAATCGCCTCCAGCATCCGGGCCGGATCATCCGCGATAACGGCATTCACGCCCGTCTGGACCGGGATCCCCTCCGCTGCGGTCGACGTGCAGACCACCGGCAGCCCCGCCGCCATCGCCTCCAAGATCTTCACACGTACACCCGACCCCATCCGAATCGGGCACACAAAAATGCTGGCGCGTTGCATGTGCGGACGAACATCGGCTAACTCGCCCGGCACATGAACCCCGCGGACTTGCGCAGCCAAGGCCTTCATCGCCAAGCTGGGATCCGGCCCGATTGCATGAAACGTCAACTCAGGCCGCCGCCGACTCAAATCGGTCCAAACCTGCTGCACAAACCAGGTAAACCCGTCTTGGTTACTCTCGTCAAGATACTGGCCGCTAAACAGCAGCGACGGCTCTCGCTCCGGAGCCTGGCCTTCCGCCTGGAAATACGCATAATCGATGCCGGGCGGCACCACGCTGACCCGCACGGACGGCTCATACGCCTGCAACAAAAAGGCGTCCGATCGATTGAGCGTCAACACCCGGTCGACGGAGCGGTACAAGTCGAACTCGAAACGGCGGATATCGCGACGAATGAGATGCTCGCGCACCGCGCGCCACAGAGAGCGTTCAGGCAAAAACAATGGGCGTCGCCGCGCCGCGCTGGCACAGTCATGAGCCGAAATTACTTTCCGTACCGCGGGCAGCCAAGGATTTTCAAACAGGCATTGCCCCATCGGCGTTAACTCAGCCAGCACGACGTCATATTTCGTTGCGTGCACCAGATCCCCGACCGCTTGATACAGGGCCGGCGTATGATAAGGCCAATAGGGTGGCGGAATCCGAGACCAGACATAATCCCGCAAACGACCGGGCAGCGTACGCCGCGACGGGGCCGGAATACGCCTGACCTCGAGCAGCTCCCGATACAAGGGATCGTGCCCGATCCCCTCCTCGTTCCCTTGCAAGGCGCAGAGGCCCACCTGATGCCCGCGCGCGATCAAGCGCCTCATCCGTTGATACACAATCTGCAGGCCGGCGCGCGAGCGGGCGTGCGGCAAGTGACTCGCGATAAACAGAATCTTCATGTTTCCGATGAACCATCGATGCGGGCCAGCAGGTCAATGAACTCTTCCTCGCTCAAATCTTCCAGTGTACGTCCTTCCGCCTTCAGTTGGGCCGAAATACGGGCACACAGCTCGCTCATGGCGTCGTGGGACTGCTCCGAACCGAGCAGCACGCGGAAGCCCTCGCCCTCCGTCACGCGCAAATGCCCATCCCCCGCCTCGTCGCCGAGGCCGATAATCTGTACGATGCGATCCGACCGGTCTGTGCTCATGAGTTGCCATCATACGGCATCCCGCGCGCGCCCGCAATTCGCCATTTGATTTCGCGCAGGCACTTCGATACACTGTCCGGGAGTGTGAACCTTGCGAGGAGATCGACGTTGAGCAAAGACATTGCAGACATCATAGATGGGTGGGAATACGATCCCGGCCGGGTTTCGGCCCGCTGGATCAAGGGAACGGATGGCGGCACCAAGATTCAGTTGCGCCTCGATTTGGGCCTCTTCCAAATGGAGCCGGAAGGGCGTCCGGACGGCACCCGTCCGCGCGGCTACCCCAGCCTGTTGGACTATTATTTGACGCTCGAGCGCACATCACGTGGCTTGGCCTTTCCGCGCCTGAACGAGGAAGCCTGCGCAGAATTGCAGCAGGAAGCCGTCCAGTATTATTACCGCTACCTCTCGCTCTACGCCTTGCGCCACTACGAGGGCGTGATCCGCGATACGCGGCATAATATGATGATCGTCGAGCTGGTCGAACGCCATGCCGACGACGAGGATATCGCCTGGGAATTTCTCCAGTTCTATCCGTACATGCGCATGATGAACGCGCGCGCCACCGCCGACCAATTCGTCGCCGACGGCCGGGACGAGTACGAAATGGCCATTCTCGCGATCGAACAAGCGCTCACCGACATCAAAGCCTTCTGGAAAAAACACGACGACGCCGATTATGACGGCGAGCTGACCACCGATGAGGAGGATGTCCTCAACGAGCTGATCGACGAATTGAAGGATCGTAAACCGAAAAGCCAGAGCGAGCGGCTAGAGGAAGACCTGCAGCGCGCCATCGCCGTTGAAAACTACGAGAAAGCCGCCAATCTGCGCGATGCCCTGCGGCGCATGGACAAGTCCCCAAAGAGCGGAAAATCGAAACAGCCGGACGTCTCATGACGATTATTGAGCCGCACATCCACATGTTTTCCCGCACGACGGAAGACTATCAAGCGATGTATGAGCAAGGTATCCGCGTCGCCGTCGAGCCCTCATTCTGGCTGG
>SLAD01000254.1 GCA_007126995.1 Kiritimatiellia bacterium
AGTCGCCAGCCGCTTAGATCGACGGAGACCGGGTCGCTGTTGAATAGCTCGACGAATTCCAACGTCAACTCGCCGGCCCATGGGCCGGGGTTATACATAATCTCCGAGATCACCATGCCGGTGCGGCGGGAAGAGCGATGCAGCTCTTCGCGCTCGGTGCCCAGGGCCGAAAGTGCACATGCGCACAACATGGCCAGGCAAATTATGTGGGGTATGACCTTCATGTGGTCGAACTACTCAAGGCGTATAGAGTACGGCTCGCGAGGGCCAATTGCAACGCCGCGTAAAGGCGCAATTCGCTGATTTTCCAATCATTGGAAACTTTTTTGGCCGTTTTTCCAATCATTGGAAACTTTTTTGGCCGTTTTTCCAATCGTTGGAAAAATTTTCGGGCTGTTTTCCAATCGTTGGAAACGGGGTCTGATTAGGACGAACGACAACAATCAGCCGACCGGTGACACGCGGCCCAGTGGTGTGCCTTAATCAAAATCGCCCGCCCGCGTATTACGCGTCGCCTCCATGCTCTTGGCAGATCTACTTGTACGCGTCTTTCCGATCATCAATTGTCAGGATGCAGACGATCCGCTCTTGTTCGTCAACACAGTAGAACACTCGGTAATTACCGATTCGGTAGCGCCAAGTGTCGGGTGTGTATCCGCGCAGCTTTCGGATATTGGGGCCATAGTAGGGTGCTGTTCGCAGTTGAGGATAGACATAGCCGGATAGCTTGCTTTCGACGACTTGTCTCTGCCGGGTCGTGATCTTCTTGAGTTGCTTCTGAAACTCGGCGGTTTCGAAAATGCGGTAATCAGACAAAGCGTCCCTTTCCAGCTTTGGCGTCCTTAAGGCCCCGCTTGATGCTCGCGTTAAGCGCTTCGTTTCCGCTGATTTCCGCCATTTCGAATTCGTCGACAACTTCGCGGTCCTCGATAAATCGCAGGGCAGCGGTTTCGATGAAGTTGGAGAGGGGACGATTGTCACGCTTGGCCCAGCTGCGGAGCTTCCCATATACGTCGTCGTCAACCCGAAGAGTCACAGTTTTAGACATTTCACACCTCTTTCTGTTTCTATATGATAAAAATATGATGCAATACAATAGATGTCAATGTGTTTTCTACCGGCGTTAAGCATGAGGCGGCGCGTGATACGCGGCCCAGTGTGAAATAGCCACCCAGAAACAGCCCACCGCCCAGTGCAATTGCACCAATAGTTACAAGTATCTTTGTCTTCACCATTCTGACCCAACCATTGATTATCAGGCAAGTTTGCCCTGATAACTTGATATTGACCGGATTTGCGGGCAGATTTGCCCCGTTGGTATTATCAGTGTTTCCATCGGGAGGAATCATGGGCTGGGGGCGGTAGCATTGTCAATTGATAGCCAAGGCATATGCTCGTGCCCGGTGCCGAGTTGCAGGCGGCTCGCACAGTTTGGCGTTAATAGCTTATAGGCTATTATTGATTTCGCGAACAAACGGTTAATAGCTTATAAGCTATTAACAAGATCCTGGCGGTCCCGTTTCCAATCGTTGGAGACGGGGTCCGGTCAGGAAACGAAGCGGTATTTGAAGATACACCAGATGGCGCGGAACCCGTCCTTCCAGGTGATCTTTTTGCCTTCGGCGTAGCTGCGGCCGTAATAGGAAATGGGCACTTCATAGATCACCCATGGGCCGCGTGCGACTTTGGCGGTGATTTCGACTTCGAAGCCGAAGCGATTCTCTTTCAGTGCGAGCCCTTGCAGCACGTCCTTCTTGAAGACCTTGTAGCAGACCTCCATGTCGGTCAGGTTGATGTTGGTCATCATGTTGGAGAGCGTGGTGAGGAACTTGTTGCCGAGATAGTGCCAGTAGTAAACAACGCGGTGCGGGCCGCCACCGAGGAAACGCGAGCCGTAAACGACGTCGGCGTGGCCATCGAGGATGGGCTGCAGGAGGCGGGGATACTCGTGGGGATCATATTCCATGTCGGCGTCCTGAATAATGATCAAGTCGCCGGTGGCCGCCTGAAAGCCGGTTCGCAGCGCCGCGCCCTTGCCTTGGTTCACTTCGTGATACGCAAACTTCCAGTCCGGATGAGCCGTCTCCAGCTTCTTCATCACATCGCGCGTGCCGTCCTCGGAACAATCGTCCACCAGCACGATTTCCTTGTCGACACCGGCGTCGACACCGGCCACTTTTGCGACCAGTTTTTCGAGTGTGGCGGCTTCGTTGTAGACAGGAATAACGACGGATAATTTCACAGTAAAGGCCTCGCGTGTTGAGACGTTGCCGTTCTCCCGCAGGGGATTACGATTAAGATTAAGATTAGGATTACGATTACGATTTGAATCGATATGTTTGCTAATGGGGCGGGATTCAGCAAGCGGAAATATTCTTCTTCAGGGGGCGGGATGCTGGATGCGGAGGCGAAACTCAATCACGCGTTCCTCTCCGGCGCCGACGCGCGGGTGAAAGCGCAAGGTGCCGCGCGACCGTTCATGGGGTTCGGAGGCTTGCACAACGCGCCAACCAAGGGTGAGGCGTGGCGTTTCCTGAATGTCTACTTGGACGGCGGAGGGGCGGTGATTGGCGACGGCGATTTCAAAGACTTCTTCATAGTGGTCGCTGCGCACTGCGGTACGCAAGCGGCTGCGGCGCATGCCGGTGACCTGATCGGTGGGGCCGAGATCAATGCGCACGTCTTCGCCACGGCCGGTATGGGCGAGAGTGCCCTGTCGGAAGAGGGTGCGTTGGGCGATGCCCTGATAAATAAAGACGTCGCCGGGCGGCAAGGCCAAGCCGAGCCCGCGCTCGGTGGTGTTGGCGAATACCAAGTGCTGTCGCAGAGGCGTGAAGGTGCGGGTGAGCGTGAGGGGGATCGTGTGCGAGTCCATGACATAGCGGCGGCTGGTTGGCAGGCGTTGGGCGTTGGCAAACCGGGCCTCGCTGGCGGCCTGCGCAGGCAAATCGACGCGCCGGGGGAGCCGGTAGACGTGTTCGGGATGCACGGGCGGCACGGGGCGCTGCCAAAGCTCTGCCAAGGGCGTGTCGGCGAGTGTCAAAAAGCCGGGCAGACGCAGTTCCTGGTGCGCCGTCAACAGCGGGTCCGCGCCGGCCAACCGAATCCACGCGTTGTCAAAGTCGCGGTTGCTGTCATTTTCGAACTGAATCAGGCCGTCCAGATCGATGGACATCCGTTCGTCCGCGCTATCAAGGTCGCCCCGCAAGAGGACACGGTAGTGCGCGTGCCAGGAAAGGCCGCGCATCCGGTAGGTGATCTCGAAGGCCTGTTCCCCGGCCAGTGGGAAGCGAATCACACAAAGGACGGCGCCGTCGTCAGCGGCCGGAGGTTGGTCGCTCGATGGTTGTGTGAAGTCGCCGCGCGAAAAATGAAGGTCACCGTTGCTCATACGCTGAAGCGCGGGCGCTTCCCGTTCCCGCTCCCAATGCAGCAGGTCGACCGGAATGCGGCGCGTGCGAATGGTGAGACTGGAGAGGTCGGCGGTGGCGGGAATCCCTTCCAGCCGGATTTGCTGTTCGCCCGCCGCCACCTGCAGGCGTCGCACCTCACGCACCGCCGTCCATTCGGGCCCGATGGTGAGGGTGGTTTCCGTGATTGTGGCGGCAACGGGATGGGCGAACCCGAGGGAACAGCCACAGAGCACTCCGCTTATGAGCCGGGCCCCGCGCATGTGCGTCACCAACTATAGCGGACAGTGTAATGAATGGTCCGTCGACCGCCGGGCCGCAAGGTGGGACGGAACTCGATGGTCTGCGGCGCGGCTTGCTGATACTCGGCGTCGGAGCGCACGATTTCGAAATCATGCCAGCGGTAGAGATGCTCGACGACCCGGATCTCAACGGTATCCTCGGTGTTGTTCTCGAGCTCGATCTGGAAGGATTCCTCGTAGACGCGCAACGGCGTTACCTCGGTGTAGCCGGTGCGTTCGCGATGACCGCGCAATCCGCGGGCTGGCCCCAATCGGACATGACCGGCTTCATCGACGGCGGTGGTGAGCAGTTGATCTTCGCCGACGAGTTCAATCGTGCCGTCGCGTCGCCGTTCATAGAGGCGGAAACGGCCGGGAGGCAGCGCCAGTCCCAAGCCGTCGACGGTGGTGTTGTCGAATTGCAAATGGGCTTCGACGATCTCGTGGGTTTCGGTGCCGTAATTCCAGTCATTGCGCCGGAAGCGTTGAAAACGATCGAAGCGGACGCCGTCATACACAAAGAATCGCTCCACAGGCAGGGCCTGAACGCTGGCATATTGCACGAACTGGTGATCGCCCGGCGTGAGCGATACCGCGCGGGTCAGCGGATACGTGTCGACCGGCGCCAAACCGGCCACGGCCTCTTCAAAGGTCGGTTCGGTGGCGCCGTAGGCATAGCGCAAGGGGACCGTCGTGCGCGGATCCCGCTCGGCGGATCTGGCGGTGCGCTGTTGGTCGCGAACATGTCCGCGCTCGGTGGCGATCAGACGGATTTGCGCGTCCTGCACGTGTGCGCGGGACTGATTCCGCAGGCCGATGCGGGCATTGAAGTAAGCGGTATCGCCGGCCTCCGCCATGATGACGTCGTAGGCGGCTTGCCATTCTATGCCGTCAAGCCGGTAGGAGAGGCGCACGTTTTGAGGCCCTTCAACGGCGGCCTGCGCCTGCCAGATGAGCGACGGCGTGAGATACGCGTGCTGCTCGACATCGGGCAAGACGATCTGTTCGATTTCCTCCGCGTTCAGGAACAGGTGCCCGGCGGTGTCGGCTTGTAGCAGCACGAAGCCGTCCGGTTGCCGCAGCCCTTGGGCGTTGAGCAGCGCGCCGCGATGGTGATGGCCGGAGGCTGTATGCACCTCGATGGCCCGCCCGGTGTATCGCTGTAGCAGGCGCTCGGCGGAGCGGCTGTCGTCGCGATAACGTTGCTGATGCACTTCGATGTTGCCGGCGTCATCCAGCGGGATGAACGAGATGTGAGTGGGGTCCAGGCCGGCGGGCAGGTCGCGGAACTCGATTTCATTCGCGCCGCGCGCAGGTGTCAGGCGACGCATTTCGCTGACAAGCGCGAAGCCGGTGTCGTAGATGGAGAGCACGGCATTTTGGGGACCGCCGGCCTGCGAGGCGGCGGGCGCGTCTGCGCGGGCCGCCCCGTGATGGAGCGCGAACGCAAACAGGCAAAGGGCTATGCCGTGCGATTTCATGACGCGCCAGTTTTTTCCGATTCTGTCTTTACGCCAACGGCGACGATGCAAATGTCGTCTTCCAACGGTTTGTCGCCGCGGAACTCCTGGATGGCATCGATCAGGCCATCCACGATTTCCTGATCGCTCTTGTAGATGTTTTGCCGGATGACCTTTTGCATGCGGCTCATGCCGAATTCTTCCCCCGCGGCATTGGCGGCCTCGTAGGTGCCATCGGTGAAAAAGATGAAGGAGTCGCGGTCGCTCAGGCGCACCGAAGAGGCGGAATAGCGTTCGTCAGGGATCACACCGAGCGCGGCGCCGTGGGGCGGCGGCACATGCAGGCGTCCCAGTTCGCCGCGGCTGCGACTGACATAGAACGGGGCCGGATGGCCGGCGGTGGTGAATGTGGCGACGCGCGCGGTGGTGTCCGGGACGAAGTAGAAGGAGGAGGCGAACAGCGGCTGGGGAAAGCTTTCCATGATATCACACAATTGCCGGTTCACCTCGGTGACGTAATGCCGCGCATTGCGGCCCTGGCTGCGCAAATCGCGCAGCAGGGTGCGCAGGATAGCCGTGATCATGGCGCTGCGGGCGCCATGTCCCATCACGTCCGCCACGAACACGCCGACGGCATCGGGCGCCAGCGGGATGAGATCGAAGAAATCGCCGCCGAGGACCAGTGCGGCCTGATAGCGGTGGTAGAACTCCAAGCGTAAACGACCTTCCACATGGGTTTGCGGCACTTTCGGATAGGGGCGATCGAGGTAGGCGACTTGAAAGTCGCGCGCCAGTTCCAGGTCCGCCTCAATCTCCTCGTGCGTGATCGTCTTAATCACGGCGTGCGCCTGCCGTTCACCTTTCAGCCAGTCCTCCAAAGAGGCCACCAGCGCTTCGTCATCGAGGGCACTTGCGTCCTCCTTGCCAAAAGCCTGGCTGAGGACCCAGTCGCCGGCGACCTTGGCCGGGTCACGCGGGGTTGATGCCGATTTGCGCGCCGAGGCATTCCATGAACGTAGAAATTTCATCGCGGGTAGTATAACGGCTTAAACTGATTCGAACAGCCCCGAATGCGTGTTCCTGGGGGACCTGCATGGCGCGCAGCACATGCGAGGCCTCCGTTGCGCCGGAGGCACAAGCGCTACCCGCGGAAACGCAGATTTCGTCCATATCGAACCGCGCAATGAGGACTTCAGACGGTTGCCCGGCGACGGTGAACAGGATGGTGTTGGGCAATCGGTCGCTGTTGCGGCCGATGATGCGAACATCCTCAACGCAACGATCCAATGCGGCTTCGACTTGATCGCGCAGCGGGCGGATGGCGTTGGCCATCGCTTCGAGCCCGGCTGGAACCAGGCGGGCGGCGACGCCCATCCCGACGATCCCGGCGACATTCTCTGTCCCTGCGCGTCGGCCGAATTCTTGATCGCCCCCGGTAATCAGGGCAGTGACCGAAGCTTTGGGATCCGTGATCAGGGCCCCAACGCCTTTAGGGCCATGAAACTTGTGCGCGGAGATGGCGGTATACGTCAGGCCGGGCAAGGCTGCGCTGAACGGGATCTTACCGATGGCCTGTGTGGCGTCGCAGTGAAAGGGTACGCCGAGTTCGCCTGCCGCCGCCGCGTATCGCTCAATCGGGAACAGGACGCCGGTTTCGTTGTTGGCCGCCATCAAGGACACGCAGGTGGTTTCCGGGCAGAGCGCGTCGATATATTCGTCCCAGTCCAAGTGACCTTGTGCGTCAACCTGCAGACGCGTGACACGGTATCCGGCGGCTTCGTAGCGCTCAACGGCGGCCAGGGTGGCGGCGTGTTCCACGGTGCTGGTGATGAGGTGCCGCGTATCCGTCCGGGCGGCGCAGGCGGAATGTAGCGCCAGATGAATCGCCTCCGAACCGCCGCTGGTGAACACGACTTGATTAGGTTCGCAGCCCAGCGTGGTCGCGACGTGCTCGCGGGCTTGCCCCAAGGCCAGTGCAGAGCGTCGAGCAAAGGTGTAGGGGCTGGACGGATTGGCAAAGTATTCGTCCAGAAAGGGCGTCATCGCCTCGCGTACGGCCGGCGCCATCCGCGTGGTTGCGTTGTTGTCCAGATAGATCATGGGAGCGATCCGATGATCAAGCGTCGGCGGGCGTCTGCAGCAGACGGTCAATCATCACGAATGCGAGGGCGGCTCGCTCATTGCGCGTGAAGCTTTGCTCCAGTTTCTCCAGTTCCATGCGGATGCGGGGACCGGATTCAGGATCGTCGAAGGCGAGTGCATGGGCGGACTTGATTTGCGCTTCGTTAAAGCAGTACACCGACTTGCCGCCGGTCAAATCTATGGGTTTCATGGCCATGGTTCAGGCCGAGAAGCTGGCGCCGCAGCCGCAGGATTTGATGCCCGAGGGCGAGAGGAAACGGAAGCCGGACTTGATCAAGTCATCCGAATAATCGATCTTCAGGCCGTTTAGGAACATGGCGCTGCCGCCGTCGGCGACGATGCGCACATCCGCGTCCTGGTACAGGACCTCGTCGGATTCCCGCAGTTCGGTATCGAGGGCGGCGCTGTACGTCATGCCCGAACAACCGCCGGGCACAATATCGATGCGCAGAAACTGGTCTCCGCCGATCTCGAGTTTGACGAGTTCAATTTTCGCTTTATCCGTAATTTCGATCTGCATACTTATACTCCACACGCAAATGGATTCCACTAGAGCTTGATAAGGTAGGCGCGTAGCCGTTCTTTGTCAATGGACCGGCGCTCACTCGCTGCGGAGTCGCACAGAGAGGGCCATTGCCCGGTCCCGGTCGTCTTCCGGCAGCAACGAGATGACCGCCATCACGTCATCCAGCAGGGTCAATGCGTCCTGGCGCATATCCATGCGGTGATACAGCTCAACCAGGTTGAGCTGGATCAAGGGGTTGTCCGGTTGTAGTTGGATCGCCTGATGTAGCGCCTCGCTGGCTTCCTCCACGCGATCCTTCTTAAGCAGAATGAGGCCATACGTCGACCAGGCCAGGGGATTTCGAGGACTGAGTTCAAGCGCCCGGCGAATCAGGGGGTAAGCCTCGTCCGTGGCGCCGCGGTGCTGCAGGAGCCAGGCGAGGTCATTCAAGGCTTCGGGCAGTTCTTGACGCTGCAGGCTGCGGCGCAGGGAATTTTCGGCAAGGGCAAAATCGCGCCGCGCCACTTGCAGGGAGCCGAGGATGTAATTCCCCAGCGGGTTGCCGGGATCGGCGCTGAGCAACCGTTCAACGTGACGCGTGGCGGAATCCTGGTTGCCTTCCATCACATCGAGTCGCAACGACAGTTCCAAGGCGGGGACGTTGGCGGGGCGCTGTCGCAGTATGCGGGTGAGGGTTTCGCGGGCCGCCGGCAAGTAGCCCAGATTTAGCTGCGCTTGTGCCACGACATGCAGCAACTCGGGAGTCTCGTCGCCCAGCTCTTGCAGGCGACGGAGTGACGCGGTCAATAATTCCTCCTGCCCCTCTTGTTGCGCGAGCAGAATGAGCATGCCCCAGGAGCGGCCATCGTCCTGATGGGTGCGCAAGTGGTCGCGCAGCAAGTGCAAGGCATCTCGGTTGCGGTCTTCCAGCATCTTCAGGGTGGCGCGTTCCGGAACGAGGCGCTCTGGCAGAATGGGTTGCGCGCTGAGGTCATCCCAATAGGCGCGGGCGGCCTCGACATCGCCGCGTACCAGCGCGGACCGGAACAGGGCGGCGAGCGCCTCAACGTCATCAGGGTTCTCGGCCAGCAATTGTCGGTACACGGCCTCGCCTTCGTCGGGACGATCCCCGCGGACGTATAGCGAGCCGAGAAGATGCTGCAACCGGGGGCTGGCGCCTGCAATGCCGATAGCCCGCTCAATATCCTGGACGGCGGAGCGCAGGCGGCCCGATAGCGCCCATGAGAGGCCCTGCTGCACGTAGGCTTGCGGGTCACGCACGTAACCGTAATTCGCGGAGAGCGCCCACAGATTGATGCGGCCCTCGCGGCGCGCGACAAAGTCGTCAAACGCCTCATCGAGTTCATCCGCCTCCGGACGCTGCGTGCGGATGGCCAAGCTCAGTTGATTCATGCGCGCACTGATGTTGTCCCGGTCCAGCTGTATGGCCATACCATAACTCTCGTAGGCTTCGTCCGGAAATCCGCTATCCTCGAGAAAGACGCCTGCATTGTTGGCGACTTTGCTGACGTGCGCACGCAGCCAGCGATGCAGAAAGCTGGTGGGGTGCTCCTCCGGCAGCGCCGGGAGTTCAAGAAGCGCTTGCCACAAGGCCCGGTGCTGCGCCATGTAGCGCTCGACCTCGGGACCTTCGGGAGTTCGCTGCCCGCCGAAGAGCACGACCTCGGGCACGGGATAGAAACCTGCATCCACCCAAACTTCTGGCGCGCTAAAGATCGCGAGGCGTTGCTCGATTTCAGGATCGATCTCCAGCCATTCGCTGATCAATGGGCCCAAACCCAATTGGGCTAATCCTTGCAGGCGGGGATCGCCCATCAGAGAAGCCATGTACAGACGATACGGACGAATCCCGGCCAGCCGCGGATTCAAGATATTGATGGGTTTCCCTTGCTGTGCGGCGGCAATATAGATATTCGCGTCCAGCAGGCCATTAGACAACAGCCAATCGCGTTCCCCGAGGTGTTCAACAACGGCTTCGGCCACCAGAATGGGCGCGGCGGAACCGCGGCCATCGGATCGCGACAGATTGAGCGTGGCCGCGATACCCAACAGCACAAGAATCGCCACCATCCAAGCCGTCTTCAGCGGCTGCAACCATTTCACGTCCTCTTTCCCGCGCGTCAGGTTGGACAGCATGGCATACCAGTAGCCGGCGATGTAACCGAACCAGATAGACGCGACCAGATAAGGAAAAACCAATTGGGTGCCGTCGGAAATCACGGTTAGCGGTGAGGGCGATATGTTGAAGAGCAGGATCACGCCCAGCGCCGTGACGACCAAATGCAACAGGAAAGAGCCGATCCGGCTGGTGCGATCGTCACTGGTCTTCTTCGGAATGGCGACCACGACGAACCAGGGCAGAATATTGATGAGCAGAATCAACATCCAGCCGACTTGCTGTACGGCGGACAGGGCGGTGCGTCCCTGATCGCGTATCAGGATCCAGAGCAATTCTATAAAGTGATCAATTTCGCGCCACTCATACGCGGGCGAACCATAGAACCGCAGCGCCGCCGGAATGATCATCGCGAATCCCACCAGCGCCCAGACTGCGATCGTCAACAGCATCTTGGGGGTCAGCATGTCGCGTTGCCACAGGCGGTAGAACAAGGCGATCACAAAGATCGGCCCCGCCAGGATGAAGGCGGCCGACTGGACCATGCCCACGCCGTACAGGAAGGCGAAGGCGTAAAGCGCGCGACGACTCTTCCAGATCCATACCTTAAAGAAGAGCCACGTGCAGGCGAGGATGAACAGGACTTCGAAGGTGAGGTAATGGGCGCGGGTGGCCACGGTCCAAAAGGGGATCGAAAATGCGAAGAAGAGCGCCGCGGCAGCGCCGGAAAGGATTTGGGTGCGCGTGGCGGAAAACGCCGCGCGACTTTCTTCCGGGTTCTTGTCGTGCGGGATCGAGCTGACCAACACAAAGAGTAAGCCCACGGACAGCGCCGCGCAGAGTGCGCTGAATATATTCAGCGAAACGGCAAG
>SLAD01000238.1 GCA_007126995.1 Kiritimatiellia bacterium
CCCATTGCACGGCGTTACTGGGCCCGAACAGGGCGATCACGCGCAAACCTAGCGCCGCGGCAAGATGCGTGACCCCGGAATCGTTGCCGACGTAGTTCGGCACCTGGCTCATCACGCCCGCCAGCTCCGTCAACGTCAATTGCTCCACCAAGCGGGCGTCCGGACAGGCGGCCAACAAGGGTTGCCGCAACGGGGCATCGGCTTCGCCCAAAACGATCAAGGGCGGCGCGCCGCACTCGCGCGAGATGATCTCGATCAAGGGGACAAAACGATCCAACGGCCAATTCTTGCGGGGGCTGCCACTGCCCGGATGGACTACATGCGTGGCATCATCCCACTGCCGCGCTCGCAGCCAGTCACGCCCCGCCGCGCGGGTGGCGGAATCCAAGGTCAATATCGGGACCAAGTCTTCGGGGTACAGCGCCAGTTCCGCCAGTGGCGCAAACAAGTGATCGGTGGCATGGCAACCGGCTGGGATTAGGGGCGACCCGTAAACCACCTGGCGCGCGCCCGCCAACAGCAGATTCTCCCGCACCGTGCCATTGCTGTCGTGCAACCAGGAAAAAATCACCTGAAAAGAACGAATCTTTTCGGTCTGTTCCTCGGTAAAGGTCGGCGGCCGGGCAAAGAACGCGGCCATGCCGGCGCGATCAAGTGACTCGACCCGATTAAGCAATCCGCCTGCGACGCCCAGTTGCGCGATGTGGGGATAGCCAATGCATTCGATGTACGCTTCCGGCCAGCGCTCGCGGATGGCACGGAGCGCAGGCAGGGTGACCAGAAAATCGCCAATCGCCCCGCCTCGGAGCACTAGGAATCGAATGCGGTGGGCGATCATGTGAATAATAGCTCGTTACGTTTGGCGCACCCGCGACATCTCCACCGCCACGCTGCGCGCGAAGCGCAGCGCACCCGGCTTGTCCACCGTGACGGTCGCCTGTTGCACCTTCTCGTCATTCAGGCAAATGTCCAGAATGCGGCTCGCCATGGTCTCGATTAAATTGAAATCACTGGCCTCGACCATGCGAACGACCTCTTTCTTAATGCTCTTATAGTTGATCGTGTCCTCGATCGCATCCGAGCGCGGGGCGGCCGACAAGTCGCCCTCCAGCACAATATTGATGATCACATCCTGCTTCTCCCGGCGCTCGTCCGGGTAGATGCCGATGATGCAGCGCAGCGCTAAATCGCGGATAAAAATACGGTCTGTCATGCTTGTTTCTCCGTTCCTTCGCCACACCTCTAGCTGCCATTTCCCATGGAAAGATGCTGGCCTCCATCAACGTATATAATCTGACCCGTCAGCGAATCGTTTGCGAGAACAAAACGGACCGACTCCGCGATATCCTCCGGCGAAACCTGCACTTCCAGCGGAATATGCCCAGCATAATCCTTGATGTAATTCATGCCCTCACCCGGCGGTGGCAGCACTGCGCCCGGCGCTACACCGTTAACCGAAATGCGCGGGGCGTAGTGGATCGCGGCCATTTTCGTCACATCCGTCAGCGCCTTCTTGCTGACGAGGTACGGCACACATGCGGTGTCGAGACTCGTCACCCGGCGATCCAACAGATTCACAATCTTGCCCGGCTTCCCCTGCGCGGCGAAAGCACGCATCAACTGAACCGGCGCAAAGAAGTTCGGCCATAGCTCACCCAACCAACAATCCATGTCGGCCTCGTCCATGGTCTGCTTATTGAAGACCGAAGCGTTGTTGATCAAGATATCCACGCCCCCCATCAACGCAATCGCTCGCTCCATCAACTCATTACAGGCCGTTTCGGTCATCAAATTGGCTTCGGCGACGTGCGCGTCTACCCCGAGCTCGATCAACTCGTCCTGCAATTTCACCGCAGGCTCGTAC
Organism: Kiritimatiellia bacterium; assembly: GCA_007126995.1. Lineage (GTDB taxonomy): Bacteria > Verrucomicrobiota > Kiritimatiellia > SLAD01 > SLAD01 > SLAD01. Next base: position 1,865 of record SLAD01000238.1, read on the forward strand.
GAGCGATTATAATGAATACAAATGGTGGCCCCCTGCCGCGCCAACGTCTCACAGATCGCCTTCCCGATCCGAACGGCGCCGCCGGTCACCAATACACGCTTGTCCTTGAAATCCATACCACGTTCCTTTCTTCCGTTTGCGCTAGTCTTAACACGCGAACCATGTCGCCACACACAGCGCAGACTGACGAAATATCATTCCGTATCCCTGCGGAACGGTCAAGATTGTGGTCGGAAATGACAGGGCAACCGCCACATGGGATCAGCCGAAGCACACCTGCAGCGATTTCAGTACACCGGGCTGAATTGGGAGATTGGAATTCAGTTCGGCGGTCACCGCCTCATGCTCCATGTCTTCGCCCGAGAAGTTCAATAGCACCAGCAACCCATCCCCCTTGATCACGGCCACGTTGGTGGCCGGGATATCGACGGTCACTTGCTCCGCCAATTTGGCGGACGACAGGCGATAGTGCGGCTTCTCGGCGCGGAAACGGATCAGCGTGCGCAGGAATTCAACCAGATCGGCATGTTGCTCGATCCGGGCCCAGTCGAACTGATTGATCTCATCGCTGGCGTTATAGGAGTTTTCCACCCCGTTTTTGGTGCGCAGGAACTCCTGCCCGGCATGCACAAACGGCGCGCCAAAACTCAGCAGCACGGTGGCTAGACCGAACGAGCACATCGCACGGACGGCCGTCTCATCCTCAATCTGATGCTCCGAGACCACCCAATCATAGAAGGTATGGTTATCATGACACTCGATGTAGTTGAGGCTCTTCGACAGATCGCTGAAGACGTGCGGCGAGCCGCGCAGTAAATCGGCCAAGTGCGGCTCCTCCACATGGGTGCCCAGCGTCAGGCCGCGATGCCCCTGGCCGTGCGCCTGCCCCTTCATGACGTTGCGGAAACGATCATTGAAGTGACCGATCTCCGGTAGCCGCTCCTGATTCTCGATGCAGGCACG
>SLAD01000278.1 GCA_007126995.1 Kiritimatiellia bacterium
TATTTATCGAGCACAAGCCGATCGGCCGCGCCACGTTTATCCGCAAAGGATGATGCCCAATCGTGTTCGTTCTCGTGCTGGGTCACTGCCTTTGCGATTTATCCAACGGTCAACCGTGTTTCCAGTCGGCTAGGGATCTGCTGTTCACCATAATAGGTGCCACTCACGGGTGAAATATCGTCCGGCACCAAACCGGCAGCCGTTGGAATGGCGTGGTGATCGCAAAATACCCCGTTGGTGGGATCCAGTCCGAGCCATCCCGCGCCCGGCAGATAGGCTTCGACCCAGGCATGCAGTGCGTCGTCGGCCACCCGCCGCGTCCGCGTCGTGTCCTCCCAAAGATACCCACTAACCAACCGGGCAGCCACGCCGTTTTGACGAAGGGCCTCCACCAGCAGCGCCATAAAGTCCCGACAAGACCCGACCCGCTCCGCGATTAACTGCGTCGGGGGCATCGGGTCGCCTTCCTCGCGCCGTTCATACCGGATCTGTTCGTTCATCCAACGCATCATCGTCATCAAGGTCTCCACCGTCGGCCGCCCCGGGACCGGCGCGAGCGGAGCCGGCAGCGGGTCGGCAAAATTTGTACGAAGATGAGGCATCAGCAGTCCTAACTCCGTATCGGAATACACCGGCGGCAAATTTAGGCCATGCGAATCCAGCAGAAAATCCAATGGATTTCTGGGCGTTATCTCGAGCGCGGCGGAAAATCTGATATCGAAATGATGCGTGTTGGCTGGAAAGAAACAAAAAGCGGTATCGTTGTCATGCAGATCACGTTGAAACTGGACACTCGCTCCGCCCCCACAGTGAAACGCCTGTTCGACGACGCGGGTAAACATATCACGTCGGGGAAAGATGCGAATAATGTGGGGCGAAAGCGAAACCGATGATTCGTATTGGTAGGTCGCTTGATAATCGATCTGAATGTTCATGGTGTGGCAGAGTCTAGAGCAACCCAACAGGCCATAGCATAGACCGACACCTTGTGTTCGACAACAGTTTATAGCTCCGATTCCGAAACGCCGGCATAAGGCACATGCGATTTTGCTGAACATCGGACGATTTCTGATTGTCTGTGGTGCGAGGTGAACAAGATGAAGCTGCTGCAACCAGACCTATTGCCCCGGCATTTTCCGTTGATGGATGAGATCGAGACGGATCTGAAAACGATCTATCGCATGCTGGTATTTACCCCCGAGCTTCAGGCCAAGACGCTATTGCAGCGTTATTTTGCGGCCATTCAGCATTTGCGGGATGTCCTGAGCTTCAAGAACGCGCAGCAGGAAGCGCAAACGGAAGAGGAAGCACGGGCCTACCTCGCTCATTTAGAAGAGGCCATGGAGCTGATGGTAGAAGAGATTCGCACCGGTGTCTGTATCGGGAATGCTGTGGATCTCTTTCGGCTGTTTCGCTCAGTGGCCCCAGAAGCAGCGGCGCGTCATCCCAACCGTTATCGCCACACCCTGGTGCAGGTGGGCTCCTATCTCGCGCCGGAACCGCGCTTGATTGGCGGGCTGGTCGATGAGCTGTTCCGCTTGCTCCCGACCATCCCACATCCGTTAATTCGTGGCATCTGGCTCCATCATGAACTGATCCGCATCCATCCGTTTGTTGACGGCAATGGACGAATCGGGCGAATGGCGAAGAACTGGCTGCTGATGTATGAGCTCTACCCGCCCATTTTCATCTATGGTCTTTCAGACCGACGCCGCTACATTCAGTATATTGGCGAGAGCTTTCAGAAACTCGAACAGAAGCCTGATGTGTTTCATCCCTCGACACAGACTTTCTTTGAAGATGAACTACGACGTGTAAAGGCGAGCACCGGCTTTCTGCTGGCGCGCATGCTGCGTGATGCCGATCAGGACTTTGGCGAAGAGGACCGCGTTTTACGGCCGTATGCCAAAGGTTGAGGAGCTACGGCGGCGGGGACACGAAACGCGATGCGGGAGGAGGAAACCACGGATTACACGGATGATTTAGGAGAGAACAAAGCATAAGTAGGGCCGTCGCCCTACAATCGTCCATCCAGTATCCCGGGATGCACCCCAGGAAACTGCGTGATTGAAATGTCGCCGTTTGTACTCCAAGCTGGGTGGCCCAATCTATCCAGACGGAAACAAGAGAAAGGAATGTGAACATGAGTAAGAGCGAAGCGACGATGGGCGGCAAGTGCCCCGTAATCCATGGCGGAGCAACCACGCAGGCCGCCGCAAACATGAACTGGTGGCCCAAGTCGCTGAATCTGGACATTCTTCATCAACACGATCGTAAGACCAATCCCTTGCCTGTCGATTTCAACTACCGTGAAGAGGTTAAGAAGCTCGATGTGGCGGCGCTCAAGAAGGACCTGCACGCGCTGATGACCGATAGCCAAGGCTGGTGGCCGGCGGATTGGGGGCACTACGGCGGCCTAATGATTCGTATGTCGTGGCACGCTGCGGGCACGTATCGTATCGCGGACGGGCGCGGCGGCGCCGGTACCGGCAACCTACGCTTTGCCCCGCTCAATTCCTGGCCGGATAACGTGAATCTGGACAAGGCGCGTCGCTTGCTGTGGCCGATCAAAAAGAAATACGGCAACAAGCTGAGTTGGGCCGATCTGCTGGCCTATGCGGGCACGATTGCCTACGAGTCCATGGGGCTCAAAACCTTCGGTTTCGCATTTGGCCGCGAAGATATCTGGCACCCCGAGAAGGATACCTATTGGGGCTCGGAAAGAGAATGGCTCGCACCCACCGATAATCCCAACAGCCGCTACTCGGGTGAGCGCGAGCTGGAGAACCCGCTGGCTGCGGTCATGATGGGGTTGATCTACGTCAA
>SLAD01000303.1 GCA_007126995.1 Kiritimatiellia bacterium
AGAAGATCAAACGCGCCAAGGCCGCTGCTCGGAAAGCCCGTCCAGACGTGGGAATCCTCGATTTTGGCGTCGGGGAACCCGACCAGATGGCGCCCGAAGTCATTCGGACAGCCCTGAAGCAGGCGGTGGACGATCCGGAAAATCGCGGCTACGCCGACAACGGGATCCCGGCATTCAAGCAGGCGGCCGCGCAATATATGGCCAACTTTTTTGGTGTTAACGATCTCGATCCCGAAACGGAGATCAATCATTGCATCGGCGCGAAACCGGCGCTGGCGATGTTGCCGCTCTGCTTTATCAATCCCGGGGACATTGTGTTGACCACGGTGCCTGGCTATCCGGTGCTGGCGACGCACGCGAAATATGTGGGCGGGGACACGTTCCCGTTGCCGTTGACCCGCGAGAACGGCTTTTTCCCGGACCTCAGTTCGATTCCGGCTGACGTCGCGGAGCGCGCCAAACTGTTTTATGTCAATTATCCCAACAATCCTACCGGGACCGCCCCGACGGCGGAATTCTACGATGCCCTGATCGCCTTTGCTCAAGAACACAACATTCTGATCGTACAGGATGCGGCCTATGCCACGCTGATCTATGATCAGGACCGGATCTCCATCTTTAGCCGTCCCGGCGGGAAGGAAGTGGCGCTGGAGATTCATTCCATGAGCAAAAGCTACAACATGACCGGTTGGCGCTTGGGCTTTGTGGCGGGTAATGCGGCGGCGGTGAAGGCGTTTGCCGAGGTCAAAGACAATGTCGATTCCGGTCAGTTCAAGGCGATCCAGGTGGCGGCCTGCGCGGGGATTGCCGATGTGGCGATTTCCGAGTCGATTCGCGCCCATTATCAGCGGCGCTTGACCCTACTGGTTGAGGCGTTGCGCGATGTCGGTTTTGATGCCGCGATGCCGGGCGGCAGCTTCTTCTTGTATGTGCCCGCACCGGTCGGCGCGGGAGATGTCTCGTTCGCCAATGCGGAGGATGCCTCACAACATTTGATTCGTGAGTCCTCTGTCTCGACGGTGCCGTGGGACGATGCCGGTGCTTTCCTGCGTTTTTCAGCCACTTTCGAGTCGACGGGTGAAGCGGACGATGAGCGTGTGATCGAAGCGTTAAAGACGCGCTTGGCGGGGCTGCAATTGAAGTTCACATAGCATGCGTGGCACGGCGCCTCGCGGCTTGTCAGCGGTGCGGGCAACAGGTAAGGTAGCGCAATGACAACACATTGGTATATTCGCAAAGCGGACGGCGCCATCTATGGACCGGCCACCATGGTGCAATTAAAAGAGTGGGTAAGTGACGGCCGGATCGAGCCCGACGACAAGCTGTCGATTGATGAAGAATCATGGACCCCGGCCGTTGAGCAACCTGAGTTGCAGATGGAGTACCTGATTTTGTTCCCCGACGGTCAGGTCTACGGACCCGTGCATCAAGGGGTGCTGGTGCAATTGATCCAGGACGCTGATATTGCAGCGGATCAACTGGTTCGGCACGTTCCGACGGATCACGAAATGACCGCGCAGGAGGCGTCCACGCATCAATGGGAAGCGCCCGCCCCCGCTGCTCCGCGCGTGGACCCATCCCCTTCAGCGCCGGTTTCCGATGCAGCCCAGATTACCGATGCCGATGTGGCGGTGGCGGTTGCGGAAGCGCGGGCGGAAACGGCAGCGGAGTATTACGAGCGACTTCAGGTGGTGGAGGCTGAAAAGTCCGCATTGGCCGCCGCCGTCGAGGCCAGGGACCGTGAATTAGAGGAGGCCAATCAGGCGGCGCAGGCCGCCCGGCTGGAAATCATTCATGCCAAGAAAGCGGAAATCGCGACGCTGCGTGACCGCATTCAGGAACTGGAAGATACGCAACAGGACCGTGCCGTCATCGAGGCGTTGGAGTCGCAGGTGGCCGAGCTGAGCGGCGAACGCGATGCAGCGCGTGCTGAACTGGCGGAGCAGACGAGCCAGTTAGAACGTCTGAAGGACCGCGCCGCAGGCTTGGAGAAGCAATTGACTGATGCACTGGCCCAGCTTGATGAGCAGGCGGCGGCGCAACCCGATACATCGAGGCAGGAAGCCTTGGAGGAAGAGTTGTCGCAGGCGCGGCTGGAAATGGAGCGGGTACAGGAAGAGAAGAAGGCGCAAGTGAGCGCCTTACAAAAGCAGGTGTCCCAATTGAAAGCGCAGATTGAGGAGCTTAATGGCCAAGTCCAAGCGACGGAAGCGGCCCCCGCCGCAGATGCTCGCCTGGAGGAGCTGCAGCGCGCATGGGATGCGGACAAGGCCGCCTGGTCGAAACGTGAACAGCAGTATAAACAGCGTTTGGCTCAGTTTGAGGGTGAACTGAAAGAAAAAATGGCGGCTTTTGTGGAGGCGAAGCAAGTGGTGCCGCATTCGACGCCTGCGAGCGGCGAAGGCGCCGGCGGGGTTGTGTCAGCGGTACCGCGCGCCGCACTGACGCGCTTGCAGGAACAAGCCGCAACCGGTAGCGCGGCGATTCATCGTCCGGCCGCGCAGACGCAGCGCGCTGCTGAGTTGACGCGTGTTCGTGTGCCGCCGAAGAAACACAAGCGTAAGCGGCCGCCCATTCGTACAAGTCGGTAGAGAGGAGAGGGCATGGCGAGTAAACGGCGATACTGGTTGATGAAAAGCGAGCCGGACGTTTACTCCATAGATGACCTCAAGCGCGATGGCGTCACTTCCTGGGAGGGCGTGCGCAACTATCAAGCCCGCAACATCATGCGCGATGAGATGCAACTGGGCGATCTGGCGCTGTTTTATCACTCCAACGCGAAACCACCCGGTGTGGCGGGCATCGCGCGCATCTGCAAGGCGGC
>SLAD01000307.1 GCA_007126995.1 Kiritimatiellia bacterium
CTTTGCGACCTAACTCCTCGATGGGTACCCCGCCGCCCCACTGCTTCCATTTTCCCAGGGTCGTTTGGTACTCGGCCTTCGTTCCTGCGGCAGGATTCGTGGCGCGAAGGTAGTTTGCGGTAGCCCAGGACTGGTGGACACCGAGGGATTTTCCCAAAATCCCCCCAGGAGGTCGCCATGTCCCACGATTCAAAACACAAACGGCGCTCGTTCAGTGACGAGTTCAAACGCGACGCCGTCAACCTGATTGTCAACCAAGGGTACTCCTTTCGGGCCGCGGCGGACGCCGTTGGTGTCGGGGTGGGAAGCCTGCGTCTCTGGCACCGGCAGTTTGCCCCCCAGCCGGAGCCCGCCGGTGACGATGCGTCGCTCGCGGAACTGAAGGCGGAGAACCAGCGACTCAGGCGAGAGCTTCGCCAAGCCGAGATGGAGCGAGAGATACTAAAAAAAGCCACGGCGTACTTCGCGAAGGAGTCTCGATGAGGTACGCCTGGATTCACGACCACAGAGACTCCTTTCCCGTCGCCGTTATGTGTCGCGTCCTGCAGGTGAGCACCAGCGGGTACTACCGTTCGCTGACGGCCGAGCCGGGCCCCAGAGCTCAGCGTTCCGCTCGGATTCACGATTCGGTCGCTGCGGTTTTCGAAGCGTCCAACGAGGTGTATGGCAGCGCCAAAATCGCACAGAAGCTGAAGACGGATCCCGAATTGGAGACCGCCTGCCGTAATACGGTGGCCAAGGCGATGCAGAAAATGGGGCTGAAAAGCCGCGTTTCGAGGAAGTTTCGACCGTCCACCACCCAGCAAGACCCGACTAAGGCACCCGCACCGAATGTACTCGATCAAGAGTTCACCGCAACGGCGGCGAACCAAAAATGGGTCACCGACATCACCTACCTGCCAACGGCGGCGGGGTGGGTTTACCTCGCCGTCGTCCTCGACCTGTTCAGCCGCAAGGTCGTCGGTTGGGACATCTCCGAAAGCTTGGCGACACCTCTGGTCAGCAGCGCCCTACGGCATGCCGTCGAATCACGTCAGCCGACGGCAGGTGAGTTGCTGCATCACAGCGATCGCGGCTGCCAGTACACCAGCGAGGAATACCAATCGACCCTTCGGACGCTCGGAATCACCTGCTCGATGAGCCGTACCGGATGCTGCTACGACAACGCAGTCATGGAGCGGTTTTTCTGGTCCCTGAAGCATGAATGGACGAAATTTGAATCGTTCGCCAATCCTGAAGATGCCAGGCTCAGCGTCTTTCACTACATCGAAACTTTCTACAACACCGAGCGAATCCATCAATCACTCAACTATCTGTCACCAGCCCAGTTCGAGGCGCAACATGAAGTGACATTGTCCGCGTAAAAGTGCTATCCTCGGTGTCCACCAGTCCTGGGCTACCGCAAAGGGGCCGCGTATTCGTTGCTGGACGAATACCTGGCGCATCGCCCCAGCCGCAGTTTTCCGTCCCGCGTGCATCACGCCCACGCTTGCGACCGGTCGGAATTGATCGAGACGGTGTTGGCCTGGATGAAGATGGGACGTACCGCGGTGATCAAGCCCCATGGCACCGGAATCGGCCACGGCATCGAGTTTTTTCTCGATCCGGCGGAGTCTCCGGTCGAGGTGATTCGGCGCATCGATGAATCGATTCGCGTGACCGAGGAGTTTTACGCGGCCGAAGGGGGAGCCTTCCCCTACACGCTCTGCGAATTCATCGATGCCGAAGTGATCGAGGCGCCGGGCCACCGGCTGCACGGCCACAAGTACGAGTTGCGCGTCGTGGTCTATCGCGACGGGTTGAGTCTCAAGGCTTGTCCAACGATCGCCAAGGTGGCTTGCCAGGCGTTTGACGCCGAAGACGCCAGCCGCGCAAATCTGATCAACAATATCACCAACGCATCGGTCACAACGCAGACCGACGGTACCGAATTCATGCTGCCGCTCTGCAATCAGGAGACGCTTGAGCTGTTGGGCATCAGCCGCGAAGAAATGCACGAACTCTGCCGCGTGGCGACGGATTACGTGCGACACGCGATCGACGAAATCCCTCGGATGGCCCAGCGGATGGAGGCGTCGCTGGGAGACCAAGCGGTCGCATTGCCAGAATCCGTGCTCAGCCGCATGGTGCCGGCCAAGGCGGCATAGCTTCCTTGACAACCCCACCGCCGGCTGCGGGCCGCCCGATGGGCGACCCGCGGGGAAATCGTCTGGCGACCGGCCGCTCAGGCAGCCACCGGGACGCCGCGGCTGGCGTCCCGGTGGGGCAGCCCCAGTCGCTCCGGAGCATCTTCGACCTGGTCCAACACGTGGCGGACGTAGCCGGTGGCCGCCCGGCACAACGCCACGATGTGCCGCTGGTCCAACCCGAACAGGTCGAGCGTTTCCTGATTGGCCAGCGGGAACATGAAGTCGGTGCCCTTGGCTTGGGTCCGCACGCAGGAGGCGGTGATGTTGTTGATCAGCCCCGACGGGCTGGAAGTCTCCTGGTCACACGGCTCGCAGGCCACTTTGACGATCGACGGGTAGGCCCGCAACATCATCCGGTCGCGGTAGACCACGACGCGCAATTCGTACTTGTGGCCGTGCAGCCGGTGGCCCGGCCTGTCGACCCGGTCGGCGTCGACGTACTGGCAGACCGTGTAGGGGAACGCACCACCTTGGACCGCATAGTACTCCTCGGTCAACGCCAGCGAGCGGTCGACCTTCTGCAGCACCGCGGCGTCGGATTCATCTTCGCTGAGGAAGAACTCGATGCCGTGGCCCAGGCCGGTGCCGTGCGGTTTGATCACCGGCTGCAGGCCGCGTCCCCGCCA
>SLAD01000256.1 GCA_007126995.1 Kiritimatiellia bacterium
CGTCTCGCGAACCACCGTCACTTTGATCTGACCGGGAAATTGCAACTCCTGTTCGACCTGCTTACTGATGTTGCGCGCCATCTGCATGGCCTCATTGTCGTCGATCTTGCTCGGTTCAACGATCACCCGGATTTCACGACCGGCCTGGATCGCGAAGGCTTTCACGACCCCGCGAAACGAATTCGCAATTTCCTCCAACTTCTCCAGCCGTTTCACGTAGAGGGCCGTCGTCTCCGCCCGGGCCCCGGGCCGCGAAGCGGTCATGGCGTCGGCCGCCGCCGTCAGCGGCGCATAGACGCTTTGTCCCTCCACCTCATGATGATGCGCCGCCACCGCGTTACAGACGATGTGATCCTCGCCGTTTCGCTTCAACAAGTCCGCGCCGATCATGGCGTGGCTACCTTCAATCTGATGGTCCAGCGCCTTGCCAATGTCATGGAACAGGCCAATGCGTCGTGCCAGCGGCACATTCAACCCCAGCTCGCCTGCCATGTTCCCCATCAAGTGCCCCACCTCAATCGAATGCTGCAGCACGTTCTGGGAAAAACTCTGGCGGAACTTGAGTCGACCGAGCGTCTTCACAATTTCCGGCGGAACATTGCTGAGCCCCAGCTCGAAGATGGCGTCCTCACCCGCTTTGCGGGTGGTCTCGTCAATTTCCGACTCGACCTTCTTCACCACCTCCTCGATCCGGGCAGGATTGATGCGGCCATCGCTGATCAAACGCTCCAGCGTAATGCGGGCGATCTCCCGTCGCAACGGATCGAAACCGGAGATCACGACCACTTCGGGTGTGTCATCGATCATAAAATTGACGCCGGTCGACGCTTCCAGCGCGCGAATGTTGCGCCCCTCTTTCCCAATGATGCGCCCTTTCATCTCATCGTTCGGCAACGCCACGCTGGATGTCGTGATGTCACTGACCTGATCCGCTGCATACCGCTCGACGGCCATACTGATAATACGACGCGCTTCCTCCTCCGCCGTCAGGCTGGCCTGCTCCTGCATCCGTCGAATCAGTGCGCCTTGCTCGCCGCGCAAATCGTCCTTCAACCGCTCAAACAATAACTCCCGGGCTTGATCCTGCGTGAGCTCGGACACTTCCTGAATGCGACGACGCTCATCCTCTATCAGTCCCTGCAGATGGCTCGTCTCCTTCGCCAGCTCTTCTTTCTTTAGCTCCAGCGTTTTGAGTCGTTCCTCCACCAGCAGTTCTTTTCGCTCCACCATTTCCAAACGCCGGTCAACGCCTTCTTCCCGTTTACTGATGCGCTCCTCGAACTCTATCAGTTCCTGGCGTCGTGCGCGAGTCTCGTCCTCAAACTTGGCGTGCAACTTGATGTACTCATCTTTCGCCAGCAGCTTGGCTTCGCGCAGCATGGCGTCATGTTCGCGCTGCGCGTTTTCCATGATGAGTCGGGCGTTACGCGTGGCATAGGCTGTTCTTAGCTTTGCGCCGACCGCGTGTGCGCCATAGCCCACGACGATGCCGCACAAGCCGGCAAACGCAATGAGCGGAATTATCTCCATCGCGAGTGAATAGCTCATTTTAACGCTCCACGCGATACACGTCCTTCTCGCTCACGATAAGCTGAACGGGAACATCATGATCGTTCACCGGCACGGAATCGAGCACCTGGAAATCGAAGACCAGTGCCACCCGAGGTGCCTGCACATCCCGTATCAGGCGATCTACATTACCGCCCCCGTGCCCTAAGCGGTTACCAGCGGTATCGACCGCCACCGCCGGGACAATGGCGATATCCAACTCTTCGGCATCCACCGCTTGGTAATGGGCCGGCTCCGCGATGCGCCAAGGGCCATCGCGCCATGCGCCACCGGGCACAACCCACGACCAGGCATAGCCGCGTTGGCCATCAATATGGCGCGGCACACACACCCGTTTACCGGCAGATAAGCACGACTCGATAAATCGCTGGGTTTGCACTTCGAAGGTTTTGGACAGGTAACACGCCAGCGACTGGGCGTTTTGCAGCTCGGGGAGGGTGTGCAGATTCTCAACGGCGGCTCGGCCGCGTTCATCAATCTCTGCCAAGGTCAACTGGGCCCGGCGCACACGGATACGATGGCGTAGTTCATCTTTGGTTTTCATGGGTCGTTTTCTCCTGTTTGGTTTTACGTAATTGATTCCAGTGCTGAATACGCTTCAAAATTGTCTCTTCATATCCTTGCCCATCCGGCTGATAATAGATCTTTTCCGTGGGCACATACTCCTGATCCACAAAATGATCGGGGTGATCATGGGCATAGGCGTAACCGGTATAGCCAAAGGCTTTGCGCCCCGCTTTTCCACCGTCGCGCAACGGCTTAGGTACCGGCAAGGTGCGCCCTTCTTTGACGTCCGCCAATGCCGCATCGATGGCGAGATACGAGGCGTTACTCTTCGGGGCCGTGGCGAGATAGGTGGTCGCCTGGCCTAATACTATCCGCGCCTCCGGCATGCCGACAAAATCCACCGCCGACAGTGCGGCGACGGCCACGGTCAAGGCGCGCGGATCGGCGTTGCCAATGTCTTCCGACGCCAAAATGATCAGGCGCCGCGCAATGAAACGCGGGTCTTCACCGGCATAGAGCATCTTTGCCAGCCAATAGATGGCCGCGTTCGGATCCGAGCCCCGCACGCTCTTGATAAAGGCGGAAATGGTGTCGTAATGCTCGTCCTCATCGTGGTCGTAGACCACGGCTTTCTTCTGGATCGATTCAGCCGCCACCTCGCGCGTGATGTGAATGCGCCCGTCCGCGTCCGGTGCCGTCGTCAACACCGCGATTTCGAGTGCGTTTAACGCGCGTC
>SLAD01000093.1 GCA_007126995.1 Kiritimatiellia bacterium
ATCGCCAACATCTTCCTCGCGAACACCGACTGGCCGGGCAACAATATCGATTACTGGCGGGTGCGCCGCGAGCCGGACGCGGCCGCACCGACAGGACACGACGGACGCTGGCGCTGGATCATGTATGATTTGGATTTCTGCGCGCAACAGGGGAATGTGAACCTGGACATGATCCAACAGTTGAAATCACCGACGAGCGGATGGCCGCGGCCGGAGTGGTCGCTGAGGATGATCCGCGGGTTGTGGGAAAGCCCGGAGTTCGTGGCCGCGTTCTGCACGCGCTTCGCCGACCACTTGAACACGACATTCCAGGCCGGGCGGGCGCATGACATGGTGGATGTGATGGAGGCGGCCATTGAGGTGATTCGTCAGACGCGTCGCGCCTCCACCTCTTCGCTGCAACGTAGGCTGCGGATTGGCTATACCCGGGCGGCCCGTTTGATGGACCTGCTGGAGGAGCGTGGTGTGATCGGTCCCCCGCAGGGGTCCGATCCGCGTGAGATTCTGATCGATTTAGACGGCGAGATTCCACAGAATGAAATGGTAGAAGAGCGGTAGGTGTACGAGTAGGGAGCTGATTCACGCGAAGTAATCGCTATGGAAACACTGGGCGAAAAATTTAAAGCAGCTAGATTGAAGCGTAAACTGACCGCTTCGGAAGCGGCGAAGGGCACGCGCATCAAGGTCCAGCATATCGAGGCGATGGAGCAAGATGATTTCAGCGCGATTCCGGCGGTGGCCTATGCCAAGGGCTTTATCCGAATCTATGCGGACTTCCTGGGGCTGGATGCCGGGCCGCTGGTAGAGGAGTACATGGAACGGCATGCGCCGAAAGAAAAGGCGCCGCTCCTGCCCGATGAAGATCAACCCTCGCGATCACCGACGCGTGACAAAGCCGCAAGTGGACGTCTGCCATTGCCTTCCCGGTTGCCGCGCCCTCAATTCAAGTGGCCTGACTGGGCACGAATCAACTGGCGCAACATCAAATTGCCGATTTGGTTTAGCGCGCAAAAGTTGAGGGAGTTGACGGCTAGACGCCCCAAGTTCAAGTGGCCGGAAATTGAATTGCGGCAGGCGCTGAAGGTTTCCGCAGTGATCATGCTGGTGCTGATTGTCTGGCTAGTGATGAGGCGAGACTCGTTGCCGGAATCCGACACAGCGGGAATAGACGAGCAGGTCGTAGTCGACAGGCCCGCAGCCGGACCGGTGGGCCCAACCGAGCGGCTGCGGCCACAGCAGCCGCTACCGTTGATCGACGCATTGCCGGAACCGTATCTGGATAAGGAATGAGTTCGCTGCGACGAATGAACTTGCCGAATATGCTAACACTGAGCCGCATCTTCATGTCGGCTATTCTGCTATTGCTCTTATCGCTGCCCGATACGATTCCTTTTGCGAAGAGCCTCGCGTTGATCGTATTCATCATCGCCGGGATCACCGATTATCTAGACGGCTATCTCGCACGCACGACCTACGGGGTCACCGCCTTTGGAAAACTGATGGACCCGTTGGCGGACAAGGTCATGGTCTGTGCCGCCTTCGTCAGTTTCGTTGAACTCGGCCTCGTTCCCGCCTACATCGTTGTCATCATCATTGCCCGGGAATTTTTGGTCACCGGACTACGCTTGTTGGCCGTTGAGAAAGGCGTCGTGATCGCCGCAGGAAAATGGGGCAAGCATAAGACAGTATGGCAAATTGTTGCCGTTATCGTGATCTTGCTGGGGTTGGCTATTCAGCATGATGTCCTGCGCGGAGCCGACGAAACCCTGCTGGCCAACTATGCCTTGGGGTTCGGGTACATTGCCTATGCCGTATCAATTGCCGTGGCGCTGATTACGGTTGCTTCAGGCTACCTGTATTTCGTGCAGAACGGCCAGATCTTGAGCCGACATGGTCGGCCGAAGTAAGCCCAACCACTCAGAAGGTCAGGGCTGCGGCGGCCGACACGCTCAGCTCATCGAAGTAGCGGAACTCAATGCGCAACCCCGTTGCATCGGCGAATTGGAACCCAATCCCTGCCACCGCGCCCAGAATCTGATCCTGCCGAGCGCGGAATCGCTCGCGCGTATCGCCTTCACCCGTGCGACCCGAAAGCCGTAGGACAGAAGCCACTGGCCCCGCATATGGCGTGATATGAAACTGGCCGGCGACTGGGAAGCGATATGAAATCAGGAAACCGGCGTCGCCTTCCACCAGATCAAAGCGGGCGTCCTGATTCTCGGCCTCCCGTAGATCAATACGATCCCGCAACTTTTCCGCATAACGTACCTGAGCAAAGGTCCCGCCTCGCCAAGCGCCTTCCTCGAAGGCCAAAAAACGCAAGCCCACGCCACCCATCAAGCGATGATTGCCGCCGCCCGCGCTCATCGCCCCGATGTCGAAATCCAGGCGCGCGGTCGGGGTTACGGCGCTTTGGAAGCGCAATGCGAACACATCCGCATCGAATTTTCGTCGCAGATCTGGGTTTTCAGACGTGATGTCAATGCGTCGCTCCAGATTCTCGTAGAGCAATTCAACCCGAGCGCGACGGGGGTGATCGCCGGAAAAGAGTAGGTCCCCGGCATCATTCGCCCAAGCCGGCGTCAGCGAGAATATCAGGCCCAACAGGCAAAACCATTTAACGTAGTTCATGATGAGATCCTTTCTGTGTATCCGTACGCACATTTAGACGATCCACTATCAAGAATATTCATCATTCCGTGCATTTGTCGATCTTGCCAAACGGCTGAATCAGGTGTTGAATGCGTAGGTGTCTGGGCTGGGCAACAAGCTCTTGGTCCGCAGTAGTGCAACATCTTGGCAAGTGGGTAG
>SLAD01000178.1 GCA_007126995.1 Kiritimatiellia bacterium
AAGCCGCGCACGAAGCGACCGTCCTTCTGGAGCAGCTTGCCATCCACGTAGATCGAGCCGCCGTTCCGCAGGTCCTTGATCATATCCCAATGCAGCGCCGAGCGATTACGTCCGCCGGTCTCGGCATACGCTTGGCCCAACGCCAGATGGATGCTGCCGCCAATCTTCTCATCAAACAGGATGTTCTTAATGAACTGCTGAATGCCGTAATGCGTGCCGATACCCAGCTCGCCCAGCCGCCGCGCGCCAGGATCCATGTCGAGCATTTGCAACAGAAAGGCCTCGTTCTTCTCGGCGGAGGCTTCCACGACTTTGCCTTTTCGGAACACCAGCCGGATGCCGTCGATTTCGCGGCCCGCATGCACGACCGGATAATCGTAACGGATGTAGCCCTCCGCCGAGTTCTCGACGGGCCCTGTGAAGATTTCGCCGCAGGGCATGTTGTGTTTGCCGCAGGAGTTAATGAACGTGCGATCTTCCACCGACAGCGTCAGTTCCGTGTCAGGACCGACGATCCGGATTTGATCAGCGCCCTTCATCGTGCGGATCAAGTTGGTTTGCCGTTTCATCTGGTCGCGCCATGCGCGCACGGGATCATCCTGATCCGCGTGCACCGCTGCATACACAAAGTCCGTAAAAGCGCTCAGGCTCATGTCGGCATCTTGCGCGTAAGCCTTGGTGGGGTGGAGGGTCAGCACCCATTTCTTCTTCAGCAATTGCTGGCGTAGCGCCCGCGTGGCGCGCGAAAGGCGTGCCTGCAGTTTCGGATCGGCCCCGGTAAGGGAGCGGGTGTTGGTCGAGGCCATGATGCGGATCAGGCCGTCGACTTGTCGTGCCGTGGCGCGGTCCAGTTTGCTGACGGTATCAAAGTGGTGCGGTTTGCCGTGTGCAAAGAGATTCTCCAAACAGGATTCCGGCGTCATACGCACCGCGGGATAGGCCCCTGCTCTGAGTAGCTCCTCGTGGCAAGCCACGATCAGCGGTTCGGCTTCCGGTGATCCGTCAATCGTAATGATTTCTTTTGATCCCGCGGCGCAACTGTAATGGGCTAGCACGCGGGCATGATTTTGAATGCGTTCATCTATTTTCATAATCGTTCAGCGATAGAGTATCCCGCCGGTGAAGTCGAGTTATTTGGTTTTTCACTCCGCTGTTTCTGGCGCGACCCACTGCTTCGCCCGTTTCACCGCGCGATCCCATGCTTCCCGTTTCGCCGTCATGGCCTTGGCCGCGGCCTTCGGCTTGAAGGTCTGTTCCACGGTCCATTGGTCTGCGATCTCTTTGCGGTTCTTCCAGAACCCGACCGCGAGTCCGGCCAGATACGCGGCGCCCAGTGCGGTCGTTTCCGTGATCCGCGGTCGCACGACCGGGACCCGCAACAAGTCGGCTTGAAACTGCATCAGCAGACGACTCGCGCTCGCGCCGCCATCCACGCGCAAGGTTTTCAAGCGGATACCAGCATCGGCTTCCATCGCCTTCAAGACATCATACGATTGATAGGCGATCGCTTCCAAGGCCGCCCGGGCCAAGTGCGCGCGCGTCGTGCCGCGGGTCAGTCCAACAATTGTGCCGCGCGCGTATGGATCCCAATGCGGTGCACCCAGCCCGGAAAAGGCCGGCACGATATAGACGTCATCGGTATCCTTCACTTGATTCGCTAAGCGATTGATCTCGGGCGCGGACGCGATGAATTTGAGTCCGTCACGTAACCACTGCACCACCGCACCGGCCGTGAAGACGCTGCCTTCCAGCGCGTACTCGGTCTTGCCATCGACGTGCCAGGCGATCGTGGTGAGCAGGTTGTTCTTTGATTCCACCGGTTTCGTGCCGGTGTTGAGCAGCAGAAAGCAACCGGTGCCGTAGGTGTTTTTGGCCATGCCGGGCGTGAAGCAGGCCTGCCCGAACAGCGCGGCATGTTGATCGCCCGCGATGCCGGCGATCGGAATGCCCGAGAGAATGGAACGACCGCCCACTTCCGCATAGACTTCGCTGGAGGACCGGACTTCGGGCAGGATCGCGCGCGGGATGTTGAGGAGATCGAGCAACTCGTCATCCCAGTCGCAGGTATGAATGTTGAAACACAGCGTGCGGGACGCGTTGCCGATGTCCGTGGCATGCACTTCGCCACGGGTCAGTTTCCAGAGCAGCCAGCTATCCACGGTACCGAACGCCAGATCACCGCGTTCCGCCCGGCGCCGCGCGCCCTTCACGTGATCCAGAATCCAGCGAACCTTGGTGCCGGCGAAGTAGGGGTCAGGCATCAGGCCGGACTTTTTGCGAATCTTGGTCGCTGCTTTCGAGGCTTTGAATTCGTCGCACCAGGCTGCGGTACGGCGATCCTGCCAGACGATCGCGTTGTAGACTGGCTTCCCGGTATTGCGATCCCAGATCAGCGTCGTTTCGCGTTGGTTGGTGATCCCGATGGCGGCGATTTCGGAGGCCGAGAGGCCGGCTTGGGCGAGGGCTTCGGCCGCTACGCTGCTTTGCGATGACCAGATTTCGGCCGGGCGATGCTCGACCCAGCCCGGCTTCGGGTAAAGCTGCCGGAATTCGCGTTGTGCCATTGCCTTGATGCGGCCGCGCCGGTTGAAAATGATTGCGCGCGAACTGGTGGTTCCCTGATCCAAAGCCAACACGTATTTCATCACAAGCCCTCCATCTGCATGCACCCTAGCATAGGGGAGGGCATTCTTAAAGTAGGGGATGCGAGATCCAGGATTCGTGATTCGGGATAGGATACGTTCTCATCCCGAATCGCGTATCCCGTGACCCGCATTTCGCCCACCGCACAGCACACCTTCGGTTGACCTG
>SLAD01000342.1 GCA_007126995.1 Kiritimatiellia bacterium
CCCTTGAAGACATACTTCGGCGTGTTCGGCGTGAAATCGGCGATCAGTTTGTTATAGATCGTCAGGTTCGGCGCGAGGATGAAGAAGTTGTTGATGCCGTGGGCGAGGTGCAGGTAGGTGACGAATGCGCCCATGAGACGCGTCTTGCCGACCCCGGTGGCGAGAGCGAAGCAAAGCGAGGGAAATTCCCGCTCGAAGTCGGTGACGGAGGGAAACTCGCTTTGGATCAGTTCCAAGGCATCGGCGACCACAGTTGATTTGCGCGGCGGGACGATCTCGGTGATCCGGTCGAGGATTTCGAGCGAATGGCGTTGGGGCGGGCGCAGGCTGAGGCGTCCGGAAATGGCGTTGACGTGTCGGTTCATGGGGTCCAAAGCGGGTGTTGTTGCCAATCAGCGGGAAGGCCCATTTCGCGGATGGGTATTTCCGGATATTCAGCGAAAAGTTCGTTCACCCGTTGCTGCCATTGGCTGGTTGGCGAAATCAATTTGAGAAACTGGTGGCACACGAACAAGATCATGCCGGCTCGGTTGCCAACGATGAGGTTTTTCCCCTTCTCATTCTTGAGATGCCACTCCGGATGTTTGTTCTTCTGAGGCAGTCCGGGCGCATAGCCCAGTATCCGGTTCCACATCCGTGCATGATGTGCGCAAATATTGCGCGCACCATACAATGCCCGAAGCCACCCCAGCAACTGCTCATCGGGCATACCAAAATGAGCCGCCACTTGGTCCTGAACGGATTTTTCGACGCCTTTGTAAAAAGTGAGCATGCTGCCCATGCTCATGAGTTCGGAGACCATCCAGATGGGTAAGTTCTGATGGCAGTCGCCGTATTTCTTAAAAAAATGATCTTTGAAAGCCTCTTTGCTGCGTTGCGTCTCTTCAATCAAAGCCTCGCGCCACTCGATGTATTCCCGGATCTTGAGTCGGGGCAGATTGCCTTCGTGAGTGTGACCGAATGGCCCGTGGACCCTGGAAAAGTGATAAACCAAATGGGTCCGCACCGCCACCTCCACACGTTCAATCGCATCGAGCAGGAGAACCCGAAGACGGCGATCAAAGCAATAACGTGCCCATACCACAAGTAGCTCGGAGCCCTCTTGGAAATTGTCAGAACCCGGCTCACGCAGTGGGAACAAATAGCCTGAAAGTCGGTAGTAGCTCACTGCAGCAAGTCGCCGGATCAATTCCTCCTTATCGGCGATGAGGCCTCGATCCAGCAGGCGCTGGGCTTGATCTCCGAGAGGCAGATGGTCCTTCAAATACTCCATGAGGCCTCCCTTCCACCGAAATTGCCGCCATCTGGGCAAGAAAAAGCCCCCGAATTTCGCATGCAAGCAGAGGCGCGGGAGCTGTGCTGCAAAGAACAAACTCCACCAGTTGCATCTTTGCAACCAAAATCTTCCGCTTTTGAGAACATTTTTAACGATGGGCACTCTTTCATATTCGATGTAAGCCGTTGATAGTGAATCAGAAAAGCTCCAGCTGGCCGGGTTTTGGCGGGGCGTCGGGGAGGTTCTCGACGCGGAGGCTGTAGTCATCCTTGCCCCACTCACATCGGTTGAGTACGGCTTTGGGGATCTTCTTCACGGTCAGGTTGGGGTAGCCCTCCTTGGCACCGCGGAACGAGGTGCAGACGACGAGCAGGCTGCGCTCCGGGCCGACTTCTTCGCTGAGCTGCTGGAGCTGGGCATGCGTGAGGCTGGCGGTGGTGACGTAAAGGAAATCCCGCTCGGTCGAGCGGCCGTGCTGCCAATACAGGCTGTCGCTCGGTGCGTAGGTGAAGCCCTCCAACTTGCAAACCGCCTCCGCCAGCATCGCGGCGTTGTATTCCTTGCTGATCACCCAGTTGTCCCACTTGTCCTTTTCCAAAAGCGAGGGCGCGAGGCGGTAGTAACGAAACCCGCCGCCGCCTTTCCAATCCACCGCCTTGGTGATGCCGCCGGGGTCGTCGCCGTCGATGACCTTTTTCAAGCGCGGGATGCAGTGGGTGTGGCAATGCTCGCCCAGCTCGATCCCAATCCATCGCCGTCCCATCTTGTGGGCGACGGCTGCCGTGGTGCCGGAGCCGAGAAAGGAGTCGAGGACGAGGTCGCCGGGCTTGGTTGTCATGCTCAATACGCGCAAAATTAAATCCTCAGGCTTTTTGCCGCTTGGGAAATCTACCCCTCCCTCTTTTTGTAGATTATTAGTCGGTATATCAGTCCAGATGTTTTTCAATGGTTGGGCCACCGCTGGAATTCCATTAAATTCCTTAACATTTCCTTTTAGAAAATATATTTGCCGACCACGGTAAAGATAAAGATCTTCATGTTTATCCCGTGGTAAATGGATCACAGCATCAGTGCCCCTCGACTTTTCTAACCGTTCTTTTAGCCACTTCGAAGGTTTTTGCAGCGTCTTGGTTTCGAATACTCGATACGCGTTCTCCAATGCGAACTGCGTTGCTAGTCTCTCTACTCTTTGTTTTGCTGCTTCTTCTCCGAGATCGTTCTTTATCACATTCCAGCGTTTTTGAACTGAGCCATCCGTATAACCTAAGGTCTCTAATATATGGTCGTTTATGCTCTTGAATGTCCATTCAATTGCTGGAGCTTCGAAGTTTTCTATAAATCTTGAGAAGTGTTGCAAATCTACTCTCTCAGAAGGAATGTATTGTTGGTGATACTCAAAATGACTTTTATCCTTACAATAAAAGAGCAGGTATTGAGCGACCTCAGAAGGGCCGAGATTAAATGTCTTGAAGCTCGATGGAGTAGCAGCCTCAACCACTATAGTCGTAATGTAACCTGAGCGTCCAAATATTTCGTCCAGTAGAACTTTGCAATATGCAGCCTCTGAGTCATCGAGATTCACAATTAATGCCCCGTCCTTGGAAAGGAGCCGATGAATCAAGGAAAGCCGCTGACGCATTAGGCTCAGCCAAATTGAGTGTTCTACGCTATCATCATAATGCTCAAAGGCGCCACCTGTATTAAACGGCGGATCAATATACACACACTTCACCTTCCCCGTGTAATCCTGCTCCAGCGCTTTCAGCGCGAGCAGGTTGTCGCCGAAGATCAGCTTGTTATCGAAGAGGTCATTTTCGCCGACGCGATGCGGGGCATGGTAGGACAACTCCGGGTCTTCGACGAGGATGCGCGGCTCCAGCTTCGGCCTGTTCTCCTTTCCGATCCAGGTGAGTTCGAGTTTTTGTTTGTTGGATGGCATGCAGTTCTATGGAAAGTGAGGCACTTTGGTGAATGAGTTCAAATTCTGATGATTGTTGGCGACGCGATACCAAGTTGAACCGCAACAGGAGTGTAGATATCGATCTCTCGCCCAGGAAGAGGTGGCAGGGAGAACGATACGATCAATGAGTATCGTGTCCGTTTGTTGAACTTGCCAAGGTGATGACGCTCGCGCCACCAGCCAACCGCCGGGTGGACGGCGATTAAGTTTGATCCGGCGAGTTCCGCGGCAGTTCCGGTCCATGTGTCCGAATGGATGGAACCCACATTTCTGGTTTCCCCGAGCGTCCAATGGTCGGAAGCGCCTTCAGTTCCGGGATGCAAGTCATCTTCCCTCGCTTTTCGATTCACCCGCTGGACGAAATCCCGTTCTTCTTCGCCCGGGCCATTCAATTCGAAACGCAAGGCATGGGATGCGTAACGGTAACGATCCTTCCAGCCGACTTCTCCAGGACTCGGCTCAATGAAGTAGGACAGGGTGACCCGCATCTTGAGATTGAGTTCACCAAGCTCCCGTAGCACTTCGACTGGCCAGGGCAATCGGTAGATGTGCATGTCTTTCGAGACGTAACGACTATGTGTATCGTGTTTATCGAATGGTTGAAGCTCAGCCTGGGAAATTAGTGACAAAGAGTTGGAAGCACATGAGATTGCCCGCTCGATACGCGGCACTCCATATCCACAGATTTTCGCGAGGCGGTAATAAGATCCTTTTGATTCATCGCGCAGGTATTTGCGCTTTTGTGTCGGCGTCCATTCCGCCGAATGAACGATCAATCCCCGGATCGTCTCGGGCCATGCGTTTGGGTATTCCGCTTGCAAGCGTGCGGCCATGTGAGCTGCCTGTGCGGAGGCGGCGCTGGTTGCGTCAAAGGCGGCGAATTGTGCGACTTGAGGATCATGGTAGGTTGAAAGCAATTTCAGATCATCGGTATCGAATACGGATGCGTTGGGGCCACCCGCCACATTTCCACCCTCAAACAAAACATCCGGCTTGATCGGCCATTTGCGGTCCGCCCACGCCGAAGAGGTGGAGGAGAAAGGCGAAAGATCACCGGCGTCCGCGATGGGGCTGTAGGACGCAAGCGTCGGATCTTCGATTCGCGTTTTTTCCGTGCAGGCCCCAATAGTTAGGGCGTTCCAGGCCTGTGCAGGATCGTGGACCTCACAGGTCATGTTTGAATCTGGAAAGCGTTTCCAATCTGCGGGGTCCTTAACATTACCACCGCTGATAATGAAGAGGCGTCTTCGATCATCCGAGTAACCGGACGCCAATCCATCGATCACCCCGGACCATGAGGAGGGCCGCCCTCGGCTTGGCGATTCGTCACTGGTAACGGCCATGCAAATCACGCGTTTGCGACCGGATGGAGCTTGAATCTCAGCCCGGCTGATGCCACGCGCCGTAAAGTGCCCCCACAAGCGACGTGGATTTTCTTCCGGGGGAGGCGGAAGAATTTTCGCTGATTCCAGCCCGTGGCGGAGAGTGATGAGGTCTCCGCTATCAAGGTGATGGAGGAGGTCTCCGTAGGCCGCCGTTCCGGCCATGAGTGTACCGTGTCCGTGATCATCGTGAGTGCCCCAATCCGGGTCAGCCGCGTGGCAATCCTCATCCGGGAGAAGCGGCTGTAGAAGACGGTGCCCGTTATTCACGCCATGATCAAGCACTAGAACGCATACATCGTTAGATCGCTCAATCGTAGTCCGCGAAATGAGGTCTTCCAACCATTGCGCCTGCTGCGCGTTCTGTTGCTCAACGAAAAATGTAGCCACTTCACGGGCTGCGCGGAACTCGGCAATCGAATCGGAACTTTCAATGAGTGACTCCAATTGTTCGCGGTTTGCCAGAATTAGACGAACCGTGCGTTCAGGGAAGGAGAGAGAACCTTCACCACTCTGAATACCAAGTTCCGCGCAGATTCGATCAAACAACTCAATGACACCAAGGTCTTCACTGCTGAGCCAGGCTTCGACCCATTTTGGGGATTCCCCGGGAAGTCGATCCGGCGAGTCCTGCCAGAAAGATGTTTCCAGAATTGCGGCCCGGACATCCCCAATGCTTTCGATCAGCTCTTTGTTCTTCGGAGTGGTTGTTCCATCTTTCTTTGGCGGATTCGACTCCGTGGCATACTTGATGGCCTTTTGTAGGAAGTGCGCACTCTTATTATGGGGGATAAATACGGTGGCTCGTGTCACTGGTTCTCCGTCCACGTGATCCGTCCGAACATTCAATAGCCGGATTCCTGAACGCCTTGCTTCGAGCTTGGCCAGCGCAAGATCAAATCCCGGTTCGCTTGCGAATTCCAAATAAATTCCTTGCCTGGTGGAATGAGCCACAGCCTGCCTTTCCTCTGCGGCCCTCCAAGCTGTTTCAAGAGCGTTTTTCACATGCTCGGCATGGGTTGTGCGATCCTGCACTCGAAGTCGTGGCCCGTCACCGCCACGCCGTGGGCTTCTGTAGTCATCCCGGCTGTCTGACGGCCCCGGGAGAAATAGATGGGAGAAGCGTTTGTTGGCCATGGATCACTTACGGTCGTGGGTTTGTCGGCGCTCGCGGAGTGTAAGGATCAGTGCTTTTGTCTCAACCTTGGTTTGATCAGCAAGGATGGCCGCTTTGATCGCATCCCGGCAGGCATGGTCGATTTCAGCATGACTCAGGCCGTCGCTTTCCCGGAGGATTCCTTTCCATCCCAGGCGTCCTCTCATCGTTCCCAATACATTCTCAACAAGCTGTAGGCGGGAGGGCTCATCCGGCAAACTGTAGTGCATCACATCGTCAAATCGTCTGAAAAGCGCCCGATCTAACAAAAGTGGGTTATTCGTCGCTCCAATGATCAGGCTGTCCGAAGTATCTTGCTCAATGAACTGCAATAATGCATTGAGAACGCGACGCATCTCCCCTACATCGTTTTCAAGTGAGCGATCACTGCCGATTGCATCGAATTCGTCGAAGAGATAAACTCCTGGCTCATCACGTATCAGGTCAAAAATCTGGCGGAGCTTTGCACTGGTCTCACCCATGAATTTCGTGACCATTTTATCAACCTGAATGGTGTGTAACGGCATGCGAAGTTCATGTGCCAAAACCCGGGCCGTGAGGGTTTTTCCAGTTCCAGGTGGGCCGGATAGAAGAATTTTCCTGCGATTACTAAGTCCATGACTCTTGAGTTTATCCTGTTGTCGGAATTCGTGAACGATGCGCTGGATTCTCGCTCGGATATCGCTAGGTATGACGAGTGATGAAAGTGGCATGTTCGAGGTCTCGGATAAGACCATGCCTGCTAAGTCCTGCGGAAACTTCAGTAGAGCATTTCCTCCACGTGCTTTCCGCTCTTTATCAACGATCTCCCTGATATCGTGCGCAAGTGCGGTGTGGCCTTGCTGCGCTTCATGTGCGGCAACCTGTAAAGCCAAGGTGTAGAATCGATCGCGATCATCACTCAAATGAGACCGTATCAAGGATTTGATTTGTTCAGCAGTAGCCATGTGTGCGTGCGTTTGAATTTAGCCGTGGATCGAATGGCGTCGAGTTTCAGTGCTTCATAATCAGTTTAATTTCCATCGGATGGTGAAGAGATCCTCCTCGGTGGCTTCGGATTTCAGTTTTCCCTCGATTTTTTCGATGAGGCGTTCGCGGTTTTCATCGATTTCATCCTGGGCGTCGAAAAGGTTGCGCCGGCGTTCCTTGCGGTGGGATTCGAGTGCTTTGATTTGTTTTTGACCGGCGAGTTTTTCCTCCAGGGTGAGGGCGGCGGAGGCGGCGCGGCGGGCCTCCTTGATCTGGCGGTCGATGTCCTTGATTTCGCGTTCGAGGCCGACCTTCAGGTCGTCGGCCCAGTTGTCAAGCTTGGCGGCCTCGGCTTCGAAGAACTGGGCATTCCGTTCGGAGATGTCGCGGCTGATGCGGACTTGTTCCCTGCGGTTGATTTCGCTGATTGTGTCTGGTGCGGATTCGGTGAGTTCGCGCAGCTGCTGGCCCGGCAGTGAGAGCAGGCGGCGGGCGGTTTCCTCGTCGAGGGATATCCCCGCATCGGTATGGGCCGCGAGGATGAGGTAGTCTTCGATCTGGTCGAGGGAATCGACGGTGAAGCGGGAGGCGGCGAGCCAGCCGGATTGACCGATGTAGGGTTCGAGGATGGTCACCTTGCCTTCATGTGCCACGTAGCTGAAGGCGATTTCGGTGGGAGAAAGCGGGCGCTCTTTCGCGGTGCGGATGACGGCATCGGCCAATGGGTGCCCGAGCCGGTAGAGGTGGGCTTCGCCAGTGCGTCGGGGAAGCTCGTAGCGGCCAAGGGGCACCTTTTCCGCGATCTCCGGGAAGGGCGTGGTTAGGAGGCGGAAGGAGCCATTATCCTGGAACTCGGCGTGCCCGTTGAGTTCATGTCGGGTGAGACGGATGAGCTGGCGTTCGAAGCGGCCGAGGATGGCCTTGGAGTCCTCGTCGCGGATCTTGAGTTTCTCGCGAACTTCGTCGTCGAAGTGTTCCAGAAGCTTTTGCCGCGTGGTCGTCATGGCTTCGTTGATCTCGAAGCTCAGCTCCAGTTGCAGGGCGTCGAATGCGGTCTGGATCTGTTCCGGCTGGCGGCACTGCTGGTAGATGGTGGCGATGCGTTTCTCAAAATCCACCCCGGAGCCGATGGCCCCAAGGACTTCATCGCTGGCACCAAAGACGCCCTCGAAGAGCTGGAATTTCTTGGCGAGCAGTTCATAGACGCGTTGGTCCGCGGCGTTGTTCTTGTTGAGGAAGTTGACCACCACCACGTCGTGCTTTTGTCCGTAGCGATGGCAGCGGCCGATCCGTTGTTCGACGCGCTGGGGATTCCAGGGAAGGTCGTAGCTGATGACCAGCGAGCAGAACTGGAGGTTGATGCCCTCCGCCCCGGCCTCGGTTGCGATCATGATGCGGCCTTCATCACGGAAGTAATCAACGAGGGCGGATCGCATGTCGGCGGTGCGGGAACCGGTTACGCGGTCGCTGCCCTCATGGCGAATTTTCCAAGCCTCGTAGATTTCCTTGGAGCGGGGATCGTTGTTGCCGCCATTGAAGAGGACGATGCCCTCGCTCCACTCGCTTTCGGATAGGAGACGGAGGAGGTAGTCCTGAGTGCGCCGGGATTCGGTGAAGATGATTGCTTTCTCCGCCGCTTTGAGATCGGAGATCTTGTCGAAGGCGACACGGAGGGCCCTGAGGAGTGCCTGCCCCTTGGCGTTGTTTTTGATTCCGGTGGCCAAATCGGCAAAGGATTCGAGTTCGGAAATTTCGGCGGCCAAGGATTCGCGGTCGGTCTCGAAGGTCGGTTCCGTTGGCTCTTCGGATTCGCTCCACTCCTCGGCGGTCTCATCGAGCGCCTCGTAGTCCTGATCCAGTTCATCGACGAGGTGGAGGAGTTCCTGTTCGTCAAGACCACGCTTGAGGCGTTTGGCAATGGTTTGCAAGGCTCCGGCGATGGCGAAGGTGGAGGAGGCGAGAAGTTTCCGCAGGACCAAGGTCATCAGGGTGCGCTGGGCGGGCGGCAATGCGAAGAGGTTGTCACGCCCGAGGTAGTCGGAGACGAGTTGGTAGAGCCGGTCTTCACTCTTTTCCGGCGTGAATTCCTCGACGAGCGCATGCCGGGCGGTGTAGGGCACGTATTGGGTGACCTGACGGCGGAGGGTGCGGTGGCAGAGCGGTGCGAGCCGGGTTTTAAGCGCGTCGAATATGCCGTCTTCGCTGAGATTGGCGAATTGCTGGCGGAAGCTTCTGAGGTCGCCAAAGGCGTGTTCGTCGATGAAGGAGACGAGGCCGTAGAGTTCGAGGAGGGAGTTTTGCAGCGGCGTGGCCGTGAGCAGAACCTTGGGACGACCCTCAAGCGCTTTCTTGAGAGTATTGGCGATGACATTGCCGGTTTTGTAGACGTTGCGGAGGTGGTGCGCTTCATCGATTACCACGAGGTCCCAAGGGGTGGCGACGATGTCCTTCGCTTTGTTTCGAGCGAAGTGATAGGAGCAAATGACCATGCTCCCGTCTTCCGGCTGGAAGGGATTGAGGCAGCCCGCTATTTCAGCCTGCTTGTAGGAGCGTGCTTCGAGGATGGTGGTGGGCAGGAAGAACTTCTCCGCAAGCTCTTGGTGCCACTGCTTCCGCAGGTTTGAGGGGGTGATGATCAGGATCCGGCGCTTTCTTTCCGCCCACCTCTGCGAGAGCAGGATTCCTGCCTCGATGGTTTTTCCAAGGCCGACTTCATCCGCAAGGAGGGCACCATTCGAGAACGGGGATTTGAACGCGAACAAGGCCGCATCCACTTGGTGTGGGTTGAGATCGACCTGAGCCCCCGCCACGGCAGCCGCGAGCTTGCCGACGCTGTCCGACGACCAGCGTCGAGTCAGCTCGTAAGCAAGGTATTTGGCTTGGTGGTGGGTGAGTGTCATCGGATGAGAAGCATCGACTGTCATGCGACACTCGAGACGGGAACTTGCCGGTAGGGAGTGGATTCGATGTGGGCGCGGTTGGAAATGGATTATGCCCGTGCGGGCATTCCAGTCAAGCCATTCCACCTCACGCGCTCAACTTCCCACATCTCCACCGCAGCCCTTCCTCATCCGGCCGGAAGGTGTGATCCTTGGCAGGAGCAGGGATTTTCCAGCGAAAAATTTTTTCAGGAAATTTTTAGTTGATCGCGAGCGGGAGAAAGCGGTGGATCAGGACTGATGGCGAATGTGAGGGAGAATGAGCAAGCCGATTCCGTCCTGTTCATTTCCCTTCTCATTCGCGCGACCGCTGGGGCCAGCGATCATACAGTGCGTCTGCCATTTCCCACAGAATTCTTCATGCTTGGGCCGTCCTGCGGGATGGGACGGGCCTTCGGTCCTCCATCTTGTGTTGGGTGCGGTTTCCCAGGCCGTTGGCCTGGGCTGGTATGGGATGGGCCGTTGGCCCGGAAGAAAAGATCTCCCACCGCTTTGTGAGGGGTGTGGGCTGGCTGGATACGATTCCTTTTCCTCTCGTTTCGCCAAGTCACCCAAGAAAGCGGCAGAGGACTGCCCGCACCAAGACGCAACCGCGCCGTGATCGTGATTGAGCAGGGCAATGTGGAGGCGATCACCGGTCGCCTTCTCCGCGAAGCGACAAAGCACGCGAGGAAGCAAATGGCTTAGCCGGGCCCGCCACAAATTTTACCAGGAAATTTTTAATAGAGCAAATTTTTGATTGATTGGCAATCGCCACCCTCATTTTCCGCGTCCGGCTGCCCGGCGGTAGAGGTCTGCGGTTTGTGCGGCGATCGATGCCCAGCTGAAATGCTCTTCCACGCGGCGACGCCCGGCGGCGGCCATTTGCTTCCGCCGCGCATCGTCTTCCATCAGCTCATTGACCGACGCCGCGAGATCGCGGGCGAAGCGGTCCGAGTCTACCGGTTCGAACGGAGCCTCGTCCATTTGCTCCAGCGGAACCAGCAAGCCGGTCTCGCCATGCACCACCACCTCCTTGATTCCTCCCACAGCGCTCGCCACCACAGGCGTGCCACAG
>SLAD01000380.1 GCA_007126995.1 Kiritimatiellia bacterium
AACATCTATCCCAACGGGTTTTCCACGGCCCATGTCCGTAATCAGAGCGCTGCGGCAACAGTTTCGGAGACGGCCTTCAACGACATTGTGCGAGAGTCGGTGGGCGCGATGCAGGCATCGAATCTCTACTTTGTGGAAGGAAGCGAAATCCTGGATGATCCAACCTGCTGGAGCGCCGACCTCCTGCATCCCACGGCCTATGGCCATGCCCGCATGGGGTTCAACCTGGCCGCTATCCTGCGCCGGACGCTGTTGTGACTTGGGTGTGGGGTGTTTGGCTTATGGCGCCATGCAGTATCTTTGTCGCAAGCTTTGTCGTAAACTTTGTCGACAAAGAACCCGACAAAGCTCGCGACAATGTCTCAGATTGCTTAACAGCGCTCACTAAACACGCCAGACTCTACCCATGAAAAACCTCCTCATTATTCACGCCCATGATGTCGGACGTTATTGTTCGCCCTATGGGATCGCCGCCCAAACGCCGCACCTGAATCGCTTGGCCCGGACCGGCGGCATCTTCCGCAATATGCACACGGCCGCACCGACCTGCTCGCCGAGTCGCGCCGCACTCTGGACGGGACGCACCGCCCATGAAACGGGCCTGCTCGGCCTAGTCCATCGCGGCTTTGACATGAAGGATCGGCAACGCCATTTGGCCCGTCATCTGGCTGAGCACGGTTTCCATACGGCGTTGGCGGGAACACAACACGAGTACGATTACGAACAGGGCGAAGCGGTCTATCAAAATGTGCTTCCCCTGCGCGCACACAATGCCCTAGACCGCGACGAGGCCGTCTCCGAAGCGGCCACACAATTTCTGCGTCAGGCGCCGGAGCAACCGTGGATGCTGTCCGTCGGATACTTCTATCCCCACCGGGACTTCATCCCCTGCCCCGATCCCGCCCGCGCCAATCGCGTGCAAGTGCCCGCGATCCTGCCCGACACGCCGGAAATCCGCCGGGACTATGCCGATTATTTGACCAGTATTGAGGCCACGGATCGCGAAGTCGGGAAACTACTGGATGCCCTCGATGCCCATGGCCAGGCGGAAGACACCTTGGTGATCTTTACGACCGACCACGGCATCCCCTTCCCTGAAATGAAGTGCCACCTTACCGGACACGGGACCGGGATCGCCATGCTGATGCGGGCACCGGGCCTTTGTGATGACGGCCGCGCCGTGGATGCACTGACCAGCAACATGGATGTGGTCCCGACGGTCTGCGAGATCCTGCGTGTGCCGACACCAGCAGATGTTCACGGCGTGTCAATGGTCCCGCTGCTGACCCATGCTGCGCGCGAAATTCGCGATGATGTCTTTGCGGAAGTGAATTTTCATGCGGCGGCGGAACCCGCGCGGGCGATTCGGACCACCACGCATTGCCTGATCAAGCGATTTGATGATGATCCGCGGCGTCCTTTAACCAACATCGACATCAGCCCAGCCAAAGAAGCGTGGCTGGCTCTCGGACGAGGGGGCGAACCGCTGGAACCAGTCGTCCTCCATGATCTGGTGCGTGACCCTATGGAACGCGTAAATGTGGCGGATGATCCCGCCTACGCGGACGTGCGCGCCGACCTTGAGCAACGCTTGATGGATTGGATGCGCAGAACGGATGACCCGCTGCTACGCGGGCCGCTTGTGCCGCCGCCCGGATCAAGAATCAACACGCGCACCTCGCTATCTACGTCCGAAGGCCCCTTCGAGCCGACCTGAGGATTATCGATCTCGCGGCCTGCTTGGCCTCGCAAAGAAGATTCGGGCAAAAGATGAAGGCGAAAGACAAAGGAATAGCGTCTTTTGCCACCTTGTCTTTCGCCATAATCTTTCGCCTTAATCTGCACCCATAGATCGTAACTACCGAGGAGTTGAACTGCTCTCTTTAGAATCGATCAGCACGGTCTTGACCTCAAAGGGGCGGAACGACAGCGGCACGCCCTTCTTGCGCACGCGCAGGGCGCGACGCTCCTCCTCAAGCAAATTGGTCTGCCAGGCCCGCCGGATGGGCTGATGCGCCGTCAACAGGGTTTCGGTCGTTGATCCGTGCATTTCATACAGGCGCACGACCGTCAACGAGCTGTCCTCGGCTTTCTTGACGGTGTCGATACGGATGGCGGGCGCATCGACCGAGAACCAGGACTCTTTCTGCTCCGGCTTGGATGTCGCGCGCACCAACAACGGTTGATTAAACGCCGCGGCGATGTCGGGCACTCCTGCCGCGCGCCAGTCGCCGGCATGCGGCATCAGCGCGTATCGAAAGGCATGCGAACCCCGGTCGGCGGTGGGATCCGGATAGAGAGGCGCGCGCAGCAGCGTGAGGCGCATTTCCCCTTTGTATACGCTGTGTCCGTATTTGGCATCGTTGATCAACGCCAACCCGCATCCCGGCTCACTTAGGTCAGCCCAACGATGCGCGCAGACCTCAAAGCGGGCGAGATCATAGCTACTACTGTAATGGGTGGGGCGCCGGACATGGCCGAACTGCATTTCGTAGGTGGCATAGTCGGACCGCAAGGCCGTCGGGAATTCCGCTTTCAGGAGCACCTGCGATTCATCCCATTCCACTTGGGTGTCGAACTCGACCAGTGGCCGGACGGCGTCCAGCCGAACAAGCTGCTTCATCCGGCTCTTCTTACCGATGCTGTGTTCGAAAGCCACCGTCGCACGCAAAGCGGTTTTTTCGATCACCTTGCAGTGCGACGCCACGGGATGTCCGAGCGGCTTCTCGATATGGTATGCGTCAATGTCCCACGCCTCGAAACTGGTGGGGTGATCATCATACAACGCCA
>SLAD01000321.1 GCA_007126995.1 Kiritimatiellia bacterium
AAGCAGCTCTATTTCATGGATCACATGCGCGATAAGCTGGCGTGCAAAATCATCTGTCCGGTGGGCTACGCCTTTGACGTTAACGCGGGCATTGAACTCGATGCCCCCGATTGGATCAAGTATGCCGGCCTGCAATGGCTACACCGGGCGATCAAGCAGCCGCGGCTATGGAAGCGCTATTTGCCGGACAACCCGCGCTTTGTCTGGGAGGTGTTATTGCAAATCCTGCGCCTGCGCAGGTTCCCAATGTTTGTGCATGAATTACCCCGCAAACCTTTCGAAGATACAGAGGGCTTTCCCCGTTTCCCCGCCGGCGTGGTTTCGCTATCCGCAATGAGCTTGGCGGGCGCGCGCGATCGCATCGTGAACTGGGTCAAAACCCGACGGCGCCACTATGTCAATGTCTGTACCGCCGACACGATGGTGCAATGCTTTGATCGACCGGAACTGGCGAAGGTTGTACAGGAATCGGGCATGGCCACCACCGATGGGATGCCGCTGGTCTGGCTGGCGAAGCGATTCGGATTCAAGCAGGCGACCCGGGTGTACGGACCGGACCTCATGCTGGAGCTGTGCAAGGTCTCATCGGAGCAACAGCCGCCGCTTCGTCATTACTTCTACGGCGCAACCGATGACACAC
The DNA here is from genome assembly GCA_007126995.1 of Kiritimatiellia bacterium. Taxonomy (GTDB): domain Bacteria; phylum Verrucomicrobiota; class Kiritimatiellia; order SLAD01; family SLAD01; genus SLAD01. The sequence goes on from SLAD01000321.1 coordinate 641, forward strand.
TCGCGAAACTGAAGGAGAATTTGCTGGAGCAGTTCCCCGATCTGCAGATTGTCGGCATGTATTCGCCGCCTTTCCGGCCGCTGACCGAAGCGGAAAAGGATGAGGTCACCCAGCAAATTAACAACGCCCAGCCGGATCTTGTTTGGTGTGGCTTAGGCACACCCAAGCAAGACTTTTGGGTGGCGGAGTTTCGCCCCCGACTCAACTGTGGCGCAATCCTCGCGGTGGGTGCGGCATTCGACTTCCATGCCAAGCGCATACAACAGGCGCCACGCTGGATGATGAAGGCTGGGTTGGAATGGTTGTTCCGCCTCTACATCGAACCGCGCCGCTTGTGGCGACGCTATATTATCGGGAATCCGCGCTTTATCGGCATGGTGCTCTATCGCCAAATCATGCGCCGTGGATAAGTCGTTCACCCCATGCGCTTTTATATCGTCACGCCCTCCTTCAATCAGATCAACTACCTGAAACGGTGCGTTGCGTCGATCCGTGACCAAGCGATAAATCGTTTGGAGCTGCATCATGAAGTCATTGATGGGGCTTCGACAGACGGGACCGTTCAGTGGCTCAAGCGAGAGGACGTTCCGCATGTCAGCGAGTCGGATGCGGGCATGTACGAGGCCTTGAACAAGGGTATTGATCGCATGGGGGCGGATGGCGCGCACCAGTCCAAAGCCATCTTCGCCTGGCTCAACGCGGATGAGCAATATCTGCCGGGCACCCTCAAGGCTGTTGCTGATTATTTTTCGGAACACCCGGAAGCCGACATTTTATGTGGCGACGCGTTGGTGTTGGATGAGAGCAGCGAGCTGATCACCTATTGGAAGAGTCTCCCGCTGCGCCGGGCCTATTTGCGCACCGGGACCCTATATAATCTCACCTGCGCAATGTTCTTTCGGGCCCGCGTATTCGCGAGCGGCCTGCGATTTGATCAGCAACTCAAGGCCGTGGCCGACCTCGTACTGATGGATCAACTGCTTGCGCAGGGGGCAAAGTCGGCCTGTCTGTCACGCTATCTCGCCGCGTATACCTATGCGGTGGATAATATCAGCAATCAGCGACATGCTATTGAGGAGCGCGTGAGCTATCTGCGCAGCCAGTCCCTCGGGCAGCGTATGCTCATTCATCCGCTGGCGCGCGCATGCCGTGCCGGAGAGCGCTTGATGCGCGGTACCCGAAGACAAATGTTCCCGTTAACATACGAGGTCTATACGAGTGATCTTACACGCCGCACACCGCTGACGTCTGCCCATGTCCCCGCTCAATGGCCGTCGCGCTCATCCAGGGGAGAAAACTAATGGACGATTTCTATTATCAGAGCGTCAAAACTCTGGTGGATCGCGGTGATATCGCGGCCGATCACAAACTGCTAGTCGTGTGCGGAACAGAGCTGGATCGGGAAGTCTTAATTGCCGCCGGGTGTAAGTTGGGCGTGATCAGTAACGTAGATGCCTCCGTTCCGGCGACAGCAGTGCAGCCGTTTGAGCATGCCCAACAAGATGTCGAGACGTTGACCTATGCCAATGACTCCTTCGATTGGGTGCTGGTCCATCACGGTCTACACCATTGTCGGGCGCCACACCGCGCCTTGACTGAGATGTACCGCGTCGCTAGCCGCGGTATCATCGTGTTTGAACCCTGCCGCAATGCGTTGGTTGATATCGGTCGTCGCCTCAAGGTCGGGCAGGAATATGAGGTGCATGCCGTAGCTGCCAATCAGCTGACTTCGGGGGGGGCCAACAACGAAGCGATCCCGAACTACGTTTATCGGTTCACGGCCGACGAGATCGTTTCCTCGATTCGTGCCTATGCCCCGGAATACGAGATCAAAGCGCAGGTGGATTATCACATGGAAATCCATTGGCACGACTTGCGCGCAAAACAGGATCGACGTCCTCTTTGGCTGGCGCGACTGGCCTATCCGTTCTTGCGGCTCTTGATGTGGGTGCGGCCATCGCTGGCGAACACGATGTGCGTGGTGATTCCGAAATCAGCGACGCTTCATCCTTGGCTCAAGCGAGATGAGACGGGGCAAGTGGTGCCGGACGATAATTGGTTTAAGCAGTTCGGTCGTTCGGAATGAGAGAGGAACCACGCATACTTCGCTGGATGTGCGCGTTTAGTCAGCGACTGCGTCAGCAG
>SLAD01000386.1 GCA_007126995.1 Kiritimatiellia bacterium
GAAGAAATGCCGGGCCCGTCGCTGTAACTGCACGTCGCGAAGCTGAAATTCTGTTCCCTCGACAACCAGTACCGGTTCCAGCGTTTCCGGCGATGTACCCGTATCAAAGGAAACGGATGACTGGGTCCAGCGCGGGGCGGACGGTAGTTCGATTTCATGCAACCAATTGGTTTGTCCCGTCTCCTCGTCGACTTCCGCGCCGTATCGCAAAAGGGCGCGACCCTCGCCCTCCTGGCGATGCTCGAAACGCCAACGGAAAGTCGTCTCTTCATGCAGCGCAAAGGCCAACGGGATCGCGTGGATTTCGTCGGGCGCAAACGTGAGCACTGCGCGCGTTCTTTCCGGCGTCTCACGGCGAATGACCTCACTTTCGCGCCACGGTTCCGCCGTGCGGGCGAAATCCGGTCGCGCGAAGGCACGCGTCTCGCTCCACCACCCCATCAGTAGTGGCTTATTGAATCCGCGCACTTCATCGAACTCTTCCAACAGACGGGGTGACACGTGACGGCCCAGCGTCATCGCGGCCGGACTGCCACCGACGAGGTTGAACAGCACGAACGTGATCACGATCACCCCGAGGATGGTCGGGAACATCTGCAGGATGCGCCTGAAGATGTAGCGAATCATGCCGGGCTCACCTCATGCAATTGCGGAAAGGCTGCACGGATTCGTTCACGATCGTCAGCTAAGTAGAGCAGCTTCACGTTCGGCCCGGCATCCATGGTGGCGTACACGGGCAGGCCCTGCTCGCGCGCCTGCCAGACGGCACGCAACGTCACCACCGTTTCCGGCAGCCAATATGAAACCGGCGGACGCGCCGCCCACATCGTCGCGTGCATGGCCAAGGCGTTGGATTCCGCCGCCGATCCCAGCGCCTCAAAATCGTGCTGCGCGATGGCCTGCTTGATCGCCGCCAAGTCCCGTGCCACCTGATCCGGCCAAGCCGCGTAGAGCGCACTGGTTTCGACGGTGCGCTTCATGCCGGCGCGCGATCCGATCGGCTTGGGGGCGCTCGAACATTCGATCCAACCAATCCGCAGCGCGGGCCAATCGGCGTCGAGCCGAACCGCGTAGCTATCCATTCCATCCGCTTGTTCGCCCGCCTGCCACTCGACAAAGCCTTGATAGATCGAACGACAAGCACTGCCGCTACCGAGTCGCGCCAGAATCGAGAGCGATGTGGGGTCCAGCGACCAGCCATACAAGTCATCCAGCGCCAACACCAATGCCGCGAAACCTGACGCGGAGGAAGCCAGACCGGCGGCGACCGGCACGTCGCTGGCGGTGTGAATGGTGTAGTGCTGCGCGGGATCGAACAGATCGAGGTAGGCACGCAGACGCGAGACGAAGGGATCGGCATCTGTCAGCTTCTCATCGTTCAACCAGACCTGGTCCGGCCCATCAACGGGCGCAATGCGGGTGTGTGCGCCAATCGCGCCGAGCGACATCGAGAGGCTCGACGTCACCGGCAAGTTGAGCGCCGTATCCCTTTTTCCCCAGTATTTGCATAGAGCGATATTGACTGGAGCGAAGGCTTTCCCTTCAGCCTTGGCGGGCTGGAACGTGCGCCCCGCCAGAACGGATTGAATCACCTCAGTCGGTTTCAAGCTGCACCCCACTTTCCGTCATGGCACAGTCGATCCGTTCGTAGGCGAGCGGCCAATCCGCAGCCTGACCGAGGCCGACGACGCAATCGCCCAACCCCGATCCCGAAATTTTGGCGCCCAGAATGCCGGGCTGCTCACGCAACGCTAGAACGATTTCCTCCAACGTTTCATCGCTGACCCCAATCGCCCCCATCAAGGCCTGGTTACGGTTGAAGAGTTCCCCCAGCTCCGCCCACTCATCGCGACAGATGGCGTCCACCGCCTGACGAACACACTCGCCGATTTCGTAATAGAAGCCATCGAACAAGAACGGCCGGGCGCGCTTATCCTCTTCCACCTTCTTGATGACTTCCGGCGTCGGCGTTTTATAGCCGGAATAGATTACCGTGATGGGATGTATCGCATGCAGGGGCTCCAATTTGAACGGATCAACACAATACTCCACGATACCGCCATACACGCTGGCGGCCGCGTCAGCGCCCGAACCGCAACCTTGCACTGACTGAATGATTTGCCGGGCGCGTTGATGAATATAGGTGCGATCTAGCGGCATATCCCGCCATGCATCCAAGGCCGCCAGCACCGCGACCGTAACCGCCGCCGATGAGCCGAAACCGATGGTTGAGGAGAAATCCGACTCGATTTGAATATCGCAGCCGCCAGGCAAATCCGCCGCCGCATCCTTCAGGGCCGCCCAGACAAAGGTAAACGGAGGCGTAATTTCAATCGCATGCCGCTCCGCCGCAGCCTCGCCGAGTTCGGATTCGATCCGCAGCACATCGTCGGCACGCGGGGTTAAAGTCACACGCATGCGCTTGTTCACGGCGCACGCCAGCGCACGTTTACCGTGCAACACGGCATGTTCGCCCATCAACATAAGGCTGCCCGGCGCGCTGGCGCGCCAAATTGTATCCGACGGATGCATTGATGCATTATATGGACGGATCGGGATACGAGGTCGAACCCTTTTTGAGTCTAACCGGGTTGTGTTGATTGAACAGGGACAGACACTCAATCGCCACACTTACTCGGATACCCTTACCCGACCCGCTTTCGACGATCGTGCCGAGAGTTCAATGACTGCCGCTGAACATCGTCCTGTGCTGGCTCTTGCGGCTCGGCAGAGCCTCGCCCTCCCGCCGCGTGATGGGACAGGTGGGGCGAGGCGTCCCTGCCGA
>SLAD01000003.1 GCA_007126995.1 Kiritimatiellia bacterium
AAGAGTGTGAGTATCGAATATGGTCCCTTGGTGCTGGCCTTGCCGGTTGCTGAGGAGCGGGCGGTTGAAGCAGGCGATGACCGCTCATCACCGCGCTTCCCCGCGTGGTCGATGCGACCGGCCAGCGCGTGGAATTATGGCGTTGAGCGCCGTGCGCTGAATCGCGCGTTCAAGCAAGGTGCGATCGAAAGCCCGTTAAAGGGAAATCCGTGGGATCCAGCACAAACGCCGATTCGTTTGTGTGTCCCGGCTCGTCAGATCGCGGGTTGGCGACTGCAGCAAAAGAAGAAGCTGGTGATGAAGTGGGGCAAGCGTCGACATGTGGTGGAAGGGGACATGCAATTCATGCCACCGCTACCCAGCGCGACCGCCCGGGCACGCGCCAGAAAGCGGGACGATGTGATCGAGTTGATCCCGTACGGCGCAACCTGTCTGCGCCTGACGTGGTTCCCGCTGTTATAGGGGACTTCAGTTTTTCGCGCAGATCATGCTCTGCGCCAGTTCATCGGCCTTGGCCGATCCGTTTTCGGCGGTTACCAGGGCCAGTGCAAACTCGAATGCGGTGCCTGGGCCTTGACTGGTGATGTAGTTGCCGTCGATCACGACCCGGTCGTTGGATCGGCGGGTATCGCCCAGGCGCTCGGCCACTGAAGGGTGCGATGTGATGGCTTGCCCGCGTAACAGTCCGGCCGCGTGCAACACGGTCGGCGCAGCACAAATGGCGCCAATCTTTTTCTCCGCTCGTGCATGTGTTTGCAGCGCCTGCAGCACGCGTTGATCCGCGATCATGCGTTGCGTGCCGGGCAGGCCGCCGGGCAGAATCAGCCAGTCGAAGGTGGCGGGATCCACCTCATGCCAGACCTTGTCCGGGACCAGCACCACGCCGCGTGAGGCGGTGACGGGACCCGATTTCAGGCCCACCGACACGATCTCCCATTCCGCTCGTCGCAGCACATCGATAATGATGACGGCTTCCATTTCTTCCACGCCGTCCGCTAAGGGAACCATTGCTGTTGGCATTATGTCTTCTCCTGTTCTTTATGAAAGCCCGATGCGCGCGTCGAGATAGAGCGCGATTTGGTCCAAGGCCTCCTTGGGGAGGGGGCTTTCTGTCTTTTCGTGTAGTGCGTCGATCAAGGTGTGACCGGTACAAATGATCACGCCTGCGGCGCCGGCCCGTCCGTCGGTGAGTTGGCCGGACGCAAAACAGAGCACGGGCTGAACATCGAGATTGCGATGGACCTGTTCCTGCAATTCTTTGCGCAGTATCGCGGCGGCCTCTTTCACTTGCTCCAGCGGGGGGCGGTCGGGTCGCTCGCCATCGTAGAGGATTTCACCGTCTTCAACCCGTATGCGACCGCTCCAATTTTTGGTTTCGATCATGAAAATGCCGGTCGGGCCGATTACGACGTGGTCATAGTCGGCGCTGGAGCTTCGAATCGATGGACGCTGCATGGCCAGACCGTGATAAACGCGAAAGGTCGCCGGCAGAAAGGAGAGCGTGCGCGCCACCGTTTCCTCGCCGCGGGCGCCTTTCAGAAAGTTGTCCAGCCGCTCGCGTCCCGCCGTGACCAGCCAAGCCAGCAGGCCGGCCAGAAAGAGATAGCCCGCTCCAATCCAGGTGGCGGTCAAGTCGGGCGCAGGGATGGCGGCGCGCGTCAGGTAGCCGGCGGCGAAGACAATTAAGATGAACGGCCACAGAATACGGAGCAGGCCGGCGACGCGGGGCGCTTCGCCCGGACTGCCGGCCACCCGGGCAAACTGCTCGGGGCGTTGCGGTGTGTTTAGGGCTGCCATAAGGAAGCGAATCCCATCACCGCCCGCGACCGGCCGTCAAACCTCATGATGAGGAGTCCCCGGCGTCCTGTTGCATTGCGGCCAACGCTTCGGCGCGGGTCTTGAAGATCTGCAAGCGCGGCCCGAGACCGACGAGGTCCAGCGTCTTGCTCAGTCGGGGCGTCAGCCCGCAAAGCGCGGCATTGCCTTCCTCGATCATCGTTTGACGGTGCAATCCCGCCAACAGTCCGATCCCTTGACTGTTCAAAAAGGTCACACCGGTACAATCGAGAATGAATTTCTTCACTTCACCGCGGCAAATGGGGTGAAGCGCCGATTTGAATTCAGGATAGGTATCGCCATCGACAGCGCCGGTAATCGTGAGTATGCAGATCCCGTCCTGCTCTTCCTGAGTAACTGAAAGTGGTGATTTTGCCATATGATTGGGTACTCCTCTGGCTCGTCTGTCAAACCGCCCGCAGCATACACTGAGGGCATTGTTCGAATCCAGTGCTAATTGAACTTCGCGCTGGTCCTGATTCGTACATGCCGTACAGTATGCGGTTGAGCAAGGGGATCAAGAACGCCGCATGGAAGCCAAAACGACGTATACACGGGAAGAGGATGCCGCCTTCGGCTATTGCTTGAATGGCATGAGAGATGCCGACTGGGAACGACAGATCGGGCTGGCGGGGGAGCGCCGTGACGCCTATTGGGGGCGCACCATCACGTATTCGCCCAAGGTTTTCATCCCATTGACCACGTATTGCCGGGACGACTGCGGCTACTGCACGTTCGTTCAGCGGCCCGGCACGCCGCAGGCTCGTTATATGCAGCCGGAAGAGGTGTTGGGGGTCGCGAAAGCGGGCTGGGCAATGGGCTGCAAGGAAGCATTATTCAGTCTGGGCGAGAAGCCGGAACTTCGTTACCAAGAGGCGCAGGACGACCTCAAGGCGCTCGGCTATGAGCGGACGATCGATTACCTGCGGGACATGT
>SLAD01000064.1 GCA_007126995.1 Kiritimatiellia bacterium
CGAACTTGCGTTCGTCCAGGAAATCGACCGGGATGACGATATCCATCAGGTTATAAAATTCAGAACGCGAGACCCAGTTGAAGAACGGATGGCGCAACAGGTCGTACTGCATGCGAACAGCCGTGAGATAGTGGCCCCAGGCATCGCCGTGGCCCTGCGGATACAGGATCATGGCGTCGTGCTCGTTGATGAAGCCATCACCGTTGATGTCGGTGATGTTGTAGTTCATCACATAGGCGGCTTCGCCCTCAGCCTTGGTGAAGTTCCAGAACAAGCGATTATAGACTGGGCGCGCAAAGAAATCATCGACGCCGCGCAACAGGGCCAGTTCCTCTTCGAGTAGGGACGACATCTGATTCTGGAAGGCATGCACGACCGGCGCCATCGCGCCGTACTCGACCGAGTCGCTGCCGAATCCGATGGTGGGATCGACGGCATCGGTGTAGGCCTCGTTTCCGAGCAGCATGTAGAAGTCGGAAATCCGCGTGGACGCCAGTTGCAGGGCGTTGGCGATGGCCGGGGTCGAGACCGGGCTCGACAAGTTGATACTGAGATCGCTGCCGCGCTGCAGAACGGTGCCGTACAATTCGATCAGACCGACATTCTCGATCACGTCCTTATCCGGGTTCAACGCCACCGGCCCCTCGAAACGCGGACCGAGTTGTTGCAACATACTGGAAACGGTCGAGGGCGAATCGCCTTCGAAATCACGGATACGCGCTTCGTACGGATTGACCGCATCCAGGACGCGCTTGATCCAGCCCATCGATAGCTGGGCACGATAGTCAGGGAACCCGTCCAGGTTAAAATCGTTGAACGGATCGTTATTTCCTGCGCCAGCCCACTCGAAATTCACGCGCGCATCGCCGTTCGGCTGCGGGAGTTCCCAATTGGTATCCTGCGCCACGTCGTTCTTGTGCCGGTAACGCACAAACCACCAGGAATCCGCCAGCAGCGTTTCGGGCGCGTTGGGATTGCCCTTCAGCAAGACTTCCATGCGACCCAATCCCTGATTGCCGGTCAGATCCGGGAATAAATCCCAGGGTCCAGCACTGTTCGGGTCAACGACGAAAGGCGGCATCACATTCAACGCCCCGTCATCCGGCCGGTACCACCACTCGAATACCAACTCATCCGCATTGGCGCCAAAATCGCCGGTGTGCCGCAGCACCACGTTTTCATCAAACACGTTGTCCGACAGCACGGTCTTAATCGAACCGCGATAACGCTCACGCCGATCCACTTTGATCACGTGCAGCGTAACCGGCGAGCCGCCCATGCTGGGATCATTGTTCTCGGCAACGGTCACCCAGCTCACGTCCGGAAACGGAATCGGGGTGCTGCCGAGCACGGGGATCTCTCCGAACGGATCAAGAAACGCCGCATTCGGGATCAACGCCAGTCCGGGACCGAACTGACGGGCGGGTTCGGGCGTGGTGGGGTCCACTTCCGGCACGAGCACATCCGAGCCCGGCTCTATCGGTACCAGATTCGGCAGGGACGTGATCGGATCGCGCTGTACTTCGGGCTGCAAGCCCACCAAGTATTCGCCGGTAATCAACTGGCCGGCTGACGTGGTAAGCCCTTCCGGATTGCGTGAGCGGGCATACAGCTCGTCCACGGCCTCGCGCCATTTTGTCTCGGTATCGTCCGCCAGCGCATACAGCGCCTCGACATCCGCCTCCGTCATAATGTTGGGCTCCAGCACATACACTTGCGGAGGCGGCGCGGTCAGTGTGGGATCGCCGATGCGCTTATCGTTCAGCATACCGGTAATTTCTAGTCGGCCGCTGACGGTGATACCGGTGACGGGGTCAACGCTTTGGGCCAACGGATCATAGCGGAAGCGCTTTTGCAATGAAGCGGGTAACTCGTTGAAAATATATTTTCCGCCGCTGACGCGAGTGCGCCCCGAGGCCGGTAGCAGCGGCGTCGGGAAATCGCCGATCGGCAGCACGACGGAACGTATATCCAGCACCTGCGCCATGCGAACGGTCCAGCTATCCTGATGCAAGATCGTGTGGCCGCCGGGGTTGAGCGCGTCGAACACGACCTCGCCCACCGCGAAGCCGAGCACGCCCGGCAGGCCTGGCGTGGGCACGGTTTGCACATCGCCGTTATCGGCAATGACGAGGGTATTGGGATTATCCATCCGGTATTCGCCACCGGAGAAGGTAAGGGTCTCGCCCGCTTTCAGGACCGGGGCCACTTTGGGCCAGTCGCTCTTGTACAGGATCTTGTTCGGCAAGGCGTTGCTCTCGATCACGCCCGAGACCGTTGAATTGAGCGACAGACCGCGCAAGCCCGCGATGTTCTTCGGCATGAAGGAGACGCTGTCGCCCGTATTCGGGAAAGCCGCCCGCCGCTGACCGGAACCGGCGTCGAACCGGATGCGGCCCGGCTCGTTGGGCGGCCACCAGAAACTGGGCGACATCGGGTAATAGATGGAGAAGGTGAACCACGCGTTTTCACCGCCGGAAACCGCCCAGCTGGTACTTTTGTGATCTTCCCAATAGGTGGACTGTCCCTTGATATTGATCCCGAAGGTCTCGGGCGCAGGCGATGCGCCGATGACGACGCCAAGCGGATAGAACGGGATCACCGGCTCACCCGCCTCCATGCGCACATAGGGTTCCTGGACCAACGTGGTGGGCGGATGCGGCACTTGCGTGGCGTCGCTCGGGATGGTGATCAGCGACTGGTTCGCAAAGCGATAGTTCGGGATGTTCAGATCCTCTTTCACCACCTCATAGACGCGCA
>SLAD01000297.1 GCA_007126995.1 Kiritimatiellia bacterium
CCTGCTGTTGGGGGGGTCTGCGCGGACTTGCCTTGGGAATCTACAAACTGTCCCACCAAAGTCAAATAGATACGGTCGAAAAACGGTTTAACCCGTTCGACCTGCGCCCAACAAGGTCGTTCGGCGTATCCCCGACGCCTCTACTATCCTGACGCTACTCTTCGATGAGCTGCAAATGCTTCTCAAGTTCCGGCGTCAGGTCCAGTTCCATGTACTGGTCCCAAGCGGCCTGAACTTCGGGCCATCTGGCCAACCGGTCCCGCGCCGAAGCGCAGAGGTCACGCACATGGGTTACAGGGTCAATTCCCTCCGGCAAAAGTGTCATCAACGTATTCTTGGCGCGCTCCGAATCCGTGCCCAACGTCTTGCCGGACTCTTTCGCACTACCCTTGGCATCAAGGATATCGTCTGCCAACTGATACGCGGTCCCGACGGCGTAGCCCGCCTCCGTCAACGCATCGCGGACGACTGGATCGGCGCTGCCCGCCGCGTAGGCGGTGAAAGCAAAGAGTGCGCCGGTTTTGTAGCGGGCAATGCGCACACAGTCATCCCACGCCGTGCTGCGCCCGCGATGAATCAGTTCCTGCTCCGATTCGGCTTGGCAGACTTGTCCGGTAAACAACACCAGCGGATGCGCCAGTCGACTATCCTCCACCTGACACGCCACATCCAAGGCCTTGAAGAGCAACATATCCCCCAGCAAGATGGCCCCGGACACGCCGCGCTCGACCCAAAAGGCCGGGGCGCCCCGGCGCAAAAGTCCGCCGTCAATCACGTCGTCGTGGAGTAAACTGGCGGAATGAATCATTTCGGCGGCCGCGGCCGCGTGGGTCAACGTCCGGCGCGGGGTGCCCACCGCGGGCCCAACCCGGAAAGGCAGGCGCGACCTCAGCATCTTACCGTTGCCAAGCAAGCCCTTCGACTCGTCGGCCAGGAAGGCCAACGGCGTGTCGCTGAAGCTCGAGCGCATCAATGCCTGTACATCGCGTAAAGCGCTGTCTATATAAGCATCGGTCGCCATCTCTGCTAAGGCCGTCGTCATTGTCAGAATATCGCTAACTCCGTTGGGGGCGTCAAGCCCGGTTGACCAGCCAGCAATTAGCTTGCGCTGGCGTATGAATCCTCTAACGTACTCGCTCTCTAATTTTCTAATGAGTCAATCTTAGGCTGTTTTCATAACAAGAAAGGGATCCCAGCATGTTGAAATTGAATCGATTGAGCGGCTACCAAGGCCCCGAAGGCCCTGTGGTATTGGTTATTATGGACGGTGTCGGGATCGGTAAAGGCGATGTCGGCGATATGGTGGCCAAGGCGTCCAAGCCCCACCTTGACTGGCTGGAGGAAAACGCCGTCAAGAGCCGCCTGAAAGCCCATGGCACGGCGGTGGGCATGCCCGACGACTCGGATATGGGTAACAGCGAGGTCGGCCATAACGCGATCGGCGCCGGTCGCGTCTTCGCCCAGGGTGCGCGCTTGGTCAATGAAGCAATCGAATCCCGCACGCTGTTCGATGGCGGAGTCTGGCAGGAAATGATGAACCAATGCCGGGACCGCCAGAGCACGCTACACTTTATCGGCTTGCTGTCGGACGGCAACGTGCACAGCCACATTGATCACCTCGAAGCCATGCTGGCCGAGGCCGCGAAGGAAGGCATCAAGCGGATCCGCCTGCATACCTTGCTCGATGGCCGCGACGTCGGCCCCACATCCGCCCTCGACTACGTGGAGCGGATCGAGGCTGTGCTGGCGGATCTGCGCGAGCAAGGTGTCGACGCGCGCATCGGATCGGGCGGCGGCCGCATGCAGATCACCATGGACCGCTATAACGCGGACTGGCCCATGATTGAGCGCGGCTGGGAAACCCACGTGCTCGGCAAAGGGCGCGCTTTCGTCAGCGCCGAGGAAGCGATCGAGACCGCCCGCAGCGAAAATCCCCGGGTGATCGATCAGGATATTCCGCCGTTCGTGATTGAGGAGGACGGCGAACCGATCGGGAAGGTGCAGGACGGCGATTGCGTCATTCTGGCCAACTTCCGCGGCGATCGCGCGATTGAGCTGAGCCGGGCCTTCGACGACGAGGAGATGACGGAATTCGAGCGTGGCCCGAAACCCGATGTCCGTTTCGCCGGCATGATGCAGTACGACGGCGACCTCAAAATTCCGCGCAGCTACTTGGTGTCACCGCCCGCCATTGATCGTCCGCTGGGCGAATACCTGGCCCGTAACGGCGTTTCGCAATTCGCCATCAGCGAAACACAGAAATACGGCCACGTCACCTACTTCTTTAACGGCAACCGCAGCGGCAAGTTCGATGAACAACTGGAAACGTACGTCGAGATCCCGTCGGACCGCATTTCCTTTGATCTGCGTCCGTGGATGAAGGCCGGCGAAATCACCGATCGCGTCATCGAGGCCATCGAGTCCGGCCAACACCGTTTTATCCGGGTCAACTACCCGAACGGGGACATGGTCGGTCATACCGGCGACTTGCTGGCTGTCGAAATCTCCGTCGAAGCCGTCGATCTCGGCATCGGCCGCTTGATGAAGGCGATTGAAAAAGCCAAAGGAATTCTGATCGTGTCCGCGGATCACGGTAACGCCGACGAGATGTACGACATCGACAAGAAAACCGGCCAACCGGCCATCGACAAGAAGACCGGCGGCTACAAGTCGAAGACGGCGCACACCCTCAACCCGGTGCCGTTTTATGTCTATGACCCCGCAGGCGTCTCCAAGGCCCGCCTGGCAGGACAGGAA
>SLAD01000402.1 GCA_007126995.1 Kiritimatiellia bacterium
AGATCGATGCCGCCGATCGGATTGCGATAACGCCACACGAGAAAGATGCCGTTCATGTTCGGATCGGTGGCGGGATCATAGCCATGCATACCGAGCGGTCCTTCCGCCTCTTCGGGCGTGTCGCTGATCCCGCGGGCGCGACGTCCGAAGGTGTACCCCGTTTCCATGACAATGACGATGTCGCCGATGCGTGTGGGATGGGCATAGCCCCACTGTTCGGGCAATGTATCGCGTGTGAAGACTTGGGCGAACGGATACTGCCGGGCGGTCGAAAGAATGGCGTCCTTTCGCGCCGCGCGTTCAGCTTCATCGCTGATCCCGTACAAGAAGATATGCCCTAAGTTACCGGACGTCATCAGAATGATTTCGCCGTTGCGATCTTCATCTGTGCTGATCCCGGTCAGCACCCGCGGATTAACGATTGTATGCACTTCGCTCATGCCATGATCCGAGGTAACGAGTACCACCAACTCATCCTCGGGCGACATGCGCCGCTCGAAGATCCGCACGGCCTGCTGGACAAACCAACCCATGTCGGCGTCGGCCCGCTCGGTTGCATGCTCCACTTCGGGCCCTTCCGGACCGAACTCGTGTCCGACTTGGTCCGGCAAGATCATGTAGCCCATCAACAACTGTAGCGGGCGCCGGTCACGATCATTGCGCCACGCATTCAGCAAGGGACGTATGCGATCACGATCCCGCAGGCCACCTTCAAAGGAATCATTGAAATAGGCGGCGGCCCCTTCGCCGCGTTGCTTATAGGACATCACCCAGTCGAAGACGGCCGCGCGTCGCCCCTGTCGCTGGGCAGTATTCCAGATCGGTTCAGCGCCCAGCAGGCTTGGTGAGCCGGGGTAGACGTGTGAACGCTCATAGTCTTGATCGTGAAACGAGTTGAGGGGCACGCCGTGTGTATCCACGGTCACCCCGGTGGCCTGCGTTACGTGACTAGGGAAAGTCAGCGACGGGAAGATCGGCACATGGGCTAGCGAATAGGCCCCTTCGGCCATCATGCGGTCGAAGAACGGCGTGTGGCTTCGAGCGATGTAGTCGGGTCGCACGCCGTCGATGCTAATCCACACGACGACCGTACGGCCTTGACCGGGTGCGGCGGGCTCATAGGGACGCGGACCGCAGGCTGCGACCAGCAATGCGAGCGCGACCCAGACCAGACGAGTGAAAGCGGAACAGATAAAACTTTTTACATACATAAAACCAGCCCGTAAAGGTACGCGAATGGACGGACAAGTCAATCCGTTGTAACGTCCCGCCCATCACTCGTTGACACCTATTATGGCCGGTGATACTTTCTCGTTTATGCGCGGTGTTGCGTAAACTAAGCAGGCAGGGAACGGTCATGGCTGAAGCGGAAAAGGCGGGGGAGCAATTATTGGTAGCGGTTTCTGATCAAACCGCCTATGTGCGATTGCGTGATCGCGGCTCGTTCAAGATCAGCAAGGCGCTAAAACAATTCGGTGTCGCGTGTATTGAGCAGGGCGCGAACAAGATTGTGATTGATATGTCGGAGTGCGTGGGCATGGACAGCACGTTCATGGGCGTGATCGCCGGCTTGGCCTTCCGCCTTAAACGAAGCAACGACGGTCGCATTCACATGGTGAACCTTTCCTCCCGCACCCGCGGTTTGTTATCGACGCTCGGGCTCGACCAGCTCGTCGACACGGCGATGCAGGGCGCCACCCCGCCGGAGTATAGCGCCATGCTGGATCAACATCATGATGATCTGCAGACACTGAAGCCGGAGAGCGGCCCGCGCACGGAAACGGCGGAATTAATGCTGGAGGCGCACGAAAATCTCGTTCAGGCCTCGGCCGAGAACCTACCTCGCTTTCGCGATGTGCTGACCTTCCTGCGTGAGGACATCAAAAAGGCTGCCCCACCCGACCGCGAACAGACCCCAGACTCGGAATGACGCCCGAACCCGCCAGTGGTGCGACCCTAGCTTATCTTCTGTTTATCCTGCTGGCGATCCTCTCCGCCGGGTTGTTCTTTGCGATCGGAGCAATCCGCCGTTTGCGTCACGAGCGGGACGAGTTGATCAATCAGAAGGAAGTCATTTTTGGTTTCATCCACGATGTCGGCGACGTCTTCGCACACAGTGAAAACATCAATCTAGAACGTATGCTGGACCGCGTGCTGTTTTACGCGGTGCGGACCACGCGGGCCAGCGCCGGCGCCATCTACCTGTTCGACAAAGCCGAGGATTTGTTTCGTGCCCGGGCGGTGAGCGGTATGTTCCCGCCGCTCTCCGGCTCGGTCGAAGCGAGCCTCGCTACGGCGGTCAGCAAGTCAGAGGCGGTCGAGCAACTGGTGCGCAGTCAACGCGTGGCGCGTGGCGAGGGGTTGATCGGGGAGACGGCGGATTTTGGGACACCGATTCTGATTGAAGATGCCGCGCGCGATCCACGGGTACCCGCGTACCAACTCGACTTCTTGAAAATACATTCCATCCTGCTGGTGCCGATGCGGTTCCTGCAAAAGATTCTGGGCGTGATTGTGGTGGTCAATCGCGTTGACGCGCGCCCCTTCATCCAAGCAGATCTGAATCTATTGCAGGCCTTGGCCGATCAGGCATCCGTGTCGGTCCACTATGCGGGCCTGCGCGACTCGCTGGATGAGAAGCAACGCATCGATCATGACTTGAATGTGGCCCGCCAAATTCAAACCGCGTTGCTGCCGCGCGCCATCCCGCGTATCGCCGGACTCGAAATGGCCGCCTTCAACCACTCGGCCCAGGAAATTGGCGGCGACTACTATGACTTCATCAAAATCGATGACGAGCATCTGGGCATCGCGATTGCAGACGTGTCCGGCAAGGGCATTGTCGGTGCCATTATGATGTCGATCAGCCGCAGCGTCCTGCGCGCGCAGGCGATCATGAGTACGGATCCGAGCGAGGTATTGAAAGGCGTTAATCGTGTCATGTTCGAGGATATCGCGGAGGACATGTTTGTCAGCATGCTGTACATGGTGCTCAACACCCGCACACGTGAATTGCATGTGGCCCGGGCGGGCCATGAACGCCCCATTCTCGTCCAGCCGCATGATCCGCATTGTCAGATCATCGATTCCGCCGGGGTCGCGCTTGGCATGGCAGATCGCGATGCCTTCGAGTCGCTGTTGACGGAAACCTCGGTCGTGCTGTCGCCGGGCGATACCGTCGTAGCCTATACCGACGGCGTCACCGAAGCCCTGAATGCGCAACACGAGGAGTGGGGTGTGGACCGACTATTCGAAACCGTCCACGAGGCTGCGCCGGACGGCGCTCATGCGGTCATTCATACCGTGCAGCAGCGCTTGGATCGCTTCGTAGGCGGGATTGCGCAATACGATGACATGACTTTGCTTGCCTTGCAGGTCGCTCAAGACTATAACTCTGCTTTGTGATAAGGAGCTCTCACTATGCGCGAATGTGAAATCAAAAGAGAAGAGCGTGACGATCTTGACATCGTCCGGTTGGACGGCGCGTTGGATTCCCATTCCTTCCCGCGGCTCGAGTCGACCTTGAACAGCCTACGCGATAGTCAGCGACATCGCGTCATCCTGGACTGTACCGGCCTCGACTATATTAGCAGCGCCTCGCTCGGCGCCTTGATCGGATTCGCCCGGCGCGCCCGGGAACATCAGGGTGACTTGCGCCTCGTGAATTTGTCGCCGAAAATTTACAACATCGTCGAATTGCTGGGGTTCCACAAAATTCTGGAAATTCACAAAAATATCGACGAGGCCCTAGCCAAATTCGGCGCCTAGCCCGCAGAGAAGCCCCGCAGTGCGCGTCATCAACGGGCTGTTGAGCCGAAACGGTGGTCACCCCTTGCCCCGGGCACGCAACTGATATACTCTTCTCAGTAATCCCTTGCCTTGGTCTGAGACGATTCGTATAAGTGTGCTATGTCTAAATGGTTATCTATAGTGCTGCCCATCCTCTGTCTGGTGACGGCCTGTCAGCCGAATAGCGGCTTGGACACGCCGGCGGAGTTGCCGCGAGTGGTGGTCACGACCCCCATCATCGGTAGTGTTGTGGCCGAAATCGGCGCCGAAGACATTCACTTGGATGTGTTGATGCCGCCCGGCTCGGATCCGCATGACGTGATCTTTCGACCGGCGGACATGGCGCTGGCCGCGCGTGCAGACGTACTGATTATCAACGGAGCGGGACTCGAAGGGAATCTGGACCGCTTGCTCAGCAGTGTCAGCCACCCTGACCGCATCATGGCCCTCTCCGATGCCATGCCTTTGCGTGAATCGACCTGCAAAGAAGACCACGGACACCATCACGACCATCACCATCATCACCACGGCGACGCGGATCCACATTTCTGGATGGACCCGCATAACGTGATGATTTGGGCGGACACCATCGCCGAGGCGCTCAGCCAAGCGCGACCGGACCGAAGCGAAGCGTTTGTGCAACGGGCGGCTGATTATCAAGCGGCCTTGCATGAGCTGGATGAGTGGATCACGGAGCAAGCGGCTCAAATCCCCTCCGCGCAGCGGGTACTGGTTACCGATCATAAGTCGATGGGCTATTTTGCAGCGCGCTACGGTTTTGAGCAGGTCGGCGTGATTATCCCCTCGTTCGATACCGCATCACAACCGGCGGCCCGCGGATTGGCGCATCTGCTGGACCAGATCGATGCCCATCAGGTCCCCGCGATTTTCGTGGGCGAGTCCGGCAATAAGACAGTCGCAGGCCAATTGGCCCGCGATGCCGGCGTTCCACTGGTGGTGTTGCCGCTGGAATCCCTGACCGATTCGGATGGACCTGCACCCGACTACTTGTCATATATGCGGCATAACATTGGCACCATGATCCAACATCTGGCCGCAGCGAATTAGCATGACCGTAGACACAGAGCACAGCAGCCCGCCGAACACGGGTACGGGCCGGGAAGTTCCCCACTCCGCCGATGCGCCGATTTTGTCGGTCGATCAACTCACCATTCGTTACGGCACCGCCACCGCCATCGACGATGTCTCGTTCACGTTGCAGCAAGGCGATCACGTTGCCGTGATCGGCCCGAACGGCGCGGGGAAAAGCACCTTGTTCAAGGCCATTGCCGGCGTCATTCCCACGTCCAGCGGGACCGTGCGCATCGGCGGCTCGCAACCTTCCGGTCATATTTGCATCGCTTATCTCCCGCAACGCAGCCACATCGACTGGACGTTCCCCGTCTCGGTCAGTGATGTGGTGATGATGGGACGCATCGGACGGCTCGGGTGGTTCCGGCGACCACGGCAGGCGGACCGCGATTGGGTACAGGAGTGTTTGCGATTGGTTCGCATGGATGCGCTGGCCGACCGCCCCATCCGCGCATTGTCGGGGGGCGAGCAACAGCGCATGTTCATTGCCCGCGCCCTGGCGCAGGAAGCTGAACTGATGCTGATGGACGAGGTCATGACCGCCTGCGATGCGCCCTCGCAGACTGAAATCTACGGTATTCTGGAACAACTCAAGGAACGCCAAGTGACCGTGCTGGTGTCGACGCACGATCTCGATGATGCTGCGGCGCGCTTCAATCAGGTGATGTTGCTGAACCGCTCGCTGATTGGCTTCGGGCGACCCGCTGACGTGTTTCAACCCGACCAATTGAAGCAGGCCTACGGCGGACATTTGCGCTTAGTCGAAACGCAGGCGGGCACCTTGATTTTGAGTGATTCCTGTTGCGGGGGAGGCATGTCCGACGATGCCTGAGTGGATCGACATAGTGTGGCAACCGATGCAATACCCCTTCATGGTGCGCGGCTTGGTGGCGGCGCTGATTGTCGGGATCATCTGCGGCATTGTCGGTTGCTTCGTGGTTTTGCGGGGCATGGCGTTCTTCGGGGATGCGATGTCGCACTCGATCCTGCCCGGGCTGGCGATTGGGTATTTGATCGGGGGCGGCGCGCGCGGCCCGCTGTTTGCCTGGGCCATGGGCACGGCCATCTTCGTCGCGCTGGCCATCGGCGCGATCACGCGCTCGGGCCGGATCAAGGAGGACACGGCAATCGGCATCATTTTCGCGGGCATGTTCGCGTTGGGCGTGGCGTTGATTTCTACCGGTCGCAGCTATTCCGTCGATCTCATGCATTTCCTGTTCGGCGATGTACTGGGCGTATCCTGGTTCGATCTACTCTGGACAGGACTGTCGGGCTTGATTGTGGTGGCCATCCTGCTGCTGTTTTACAAAGAGTATCTGGTGCTATCTTTCGATGAGACATTGGCTCGCACCTTACGCCTGCCCTCAACAACGTTGTATTACAGCCTGCTGGTGCTGATCGCGATCACCATCGTGACGGCCCTGCAAACGGTGGGCGTGGCGCTGATGCTGGCGATGCTGATTACGCCGCCCGCCACGGCGTTTTTGCTCACCCGGCGACTACCGGCCATGATGGCCTTGTCCGCATTGATCGGCGCCGTCTCCGGCGTCGCAGGACTCTACGCCTCATTTTACGCTGGTATCGCGTCCGGCGCCGCGATTGTCTTGATCTGCACTGCGATCTTTGTCGTCGTGCTGATGTTCAGCCGACGACACGTGTAAAGCCGCATAGACGCCAAACGCAACGCCGAAGCCAATGAACCACGCGTAGCTATAAAGCGTGCTCCAAATGGGCGCCGCTTCGATCACCCGAATCTGGTGCAGGAACCCGGGAATATTTGGCGCAATCGCCACCGCCAAGGCAATCATGGCACTGACATTGAAGCCGCTGGCGTAGGTGTACTCCCCTTCCCGCTCATACAGCGCCGCCAAGTTCATGCGGGTACGGCGGACGAAGAAATAGTCGCACACCAGAATACCGCCGATGGGCCCCAGCAAGGCCGAATACCCGATCAGCCAAGTAAAGATGTAACCACCGGGATCAGCGAGCAGCTTCCAAGGCATAATCAGAATACCGACAATACCCGTGATCAACGCGCCGCCCCGCAGGCTGATCAAGCGGGGCAGGAAATTTGTGAAGGCAGTTGCCGGCGCCACCATGTTCGCGGCCATATTGGTCGTTAGGGTCGCCAACGCCAGCGCGAACATCGACACAAGAATCAGCGCAAAGTTATCAAAGCGCGCGAGCAAGTCGACGGGATTCCAGATCGCTTCCCCGAAGATGACGATCGTGGCGCTGGTAACCGCCACGCCGACAAAGGCATAGAACGGCATCGTGGTGTTGAGGCCCAGAAATTGTCCCAGCATCTGGTCGCGTTGAGATCGTGCGTAACGCGTAAAGTCGGGGATGTTCAGCGAAAGCGTGGCCCAGAATCCGACCATCGCCGTCAAGCCCGGGAAGAAGGCCCGCCAAAAGTCGGCGCGCGTCTCGAAGCGGTCCGGCTGCGAAAGCATGGGGCCGAATCCGTCCGCGTTTTTCCAGGCCCAGACCAACAGCGCCACGCCCATCGCGATCAACAGCGGGGCCCCCCAATGCTCAATATATTTGATGCTGTCCATGCCTTTCCAGAGGAACAGCCCGATATTAATCGCCCAGAAAAGCAGGAAACAACCGAACTGCGCCACATTCACCTGCACCAGATCGTTGCTCAGCATGCCAATCACCGGCGAATCCGCCATGCCCGGAAAGGCCAGCAGACTGAGGCTGTAGATCGCGTATCCGCCGATCCAACTCTGGATGCCGAACCAACCGCAACCGACTACCGCGCGCAGCACCGACGCGATGTGGGTCCCGAAAATACCGAAGGAGGCTCGGGCAAAGATCGGGAAGGTGATGCCATATTTGGTGCCCGCGTGCCCGTTCAGCAGCATCGGGATATAAACGATCAGATTGCCGAGCGCGACCGTGATGATCGCCTGCCACCAATTCATGCCTATTTCGATCAGACCGCTGGCCAGCATGTAGGTGGGAATACAGACGGACATCCCGACCCAAAGGTGCGCAATATTCACCATGCTCCACGTACGTTCCGAGGCAGGTACGGGAGCCAAATCATCGTTACTGTAAGGACTGGACTCAATGGCCAGTCGCTGTTCCGGTGTCAAGTCATGCAGAATCGCATCATCACTCATGAACCCCTCCTTTTTACCACTCGCCTCGCTGTCACCCGGGACACGCTCTCCCTATTCGCTCTCTCGAGGCAAAAGCGAAGGAAAAGCTAGCGATTTGATCATCAAAGCGCAAGTGCGCAATCGGCAAGGATCGCTTGGGCGCATCTACAGGAGCGGGGCAAGGTAAGCCCAAACGGTCTCGGCGATAATTTCGTGGCCGGCCTCAGTCGGGTGTATTCCGTCGCGCAGATTCAGTGAAGGATCACCTGCAACCCCTTCAAGCAGGAAAGGTATCAGCACGGCATCGTACGCTTCCGCCAAATCCACAAATACCGCGCGGAACGCCGCCGTGTACTGCACGCCATAGTTGTGCGGCATCTGCATACCGGCGATCACAAACTGAACATCCGGATAGCGCTCCTGCGTCCGGCGGAGAATCTCGTCCAGGTTCCGCTGAATGTTATCAATCGGCTGACCGCGCAGGGCATCGTTGGCACCGAGCGCGAGCATCATAATATCGACCGGCTGCCGCAGCAGCCAGTTGAGGCGATTTAACCCGTCGGCTGTGGTGTCGCCACTGACACCGGCATTCACGGTCCGCCAACGGCCATCGTGTTCCACATCAATGCGGTTCTGGATCAACGCCGGGAACGCCTCTTCAGGGTCCAAATGATAACCGGCCGTAAGGCTGTCACCCAAAAACAGGATCACCGGCCGCTCATCTATGCGCTCGACTTCGGCGCGGACGGCAGGCGACTCCGCCGGCTCAGGCTCGGACCGGCAGCCGGCAGCCAGCAACAAAACACTCATTCCCAGTATATAGCAGTATCGACTCATTCAACGTTTCCGCTATGTTACACGTCGCACCGGGTTCCCACCTTTTCGGTCAGGATTATCCCGCGATGACGACAAGGTACCACGAAGGAGTTGTCGATGCTACGTATTGAACATGTCAGTAAAACATTCGAGTCCGGCGGCCAGCCGCTGACGGTGCTGCGCGATATTGATCTGCATTTTGAGGCGCGCTGTACAGCCGCCTTGGTAGGACCATCCGGCAGCGGCAAAACCACGCTGCTGGGCTTGTGCGCGGGCTTGGATCGCCCAAGTTCCGGGAACATTCAACTGGGCGACCAACGCTTGAACGAGCTCGACGAAGAGCAGTTAGCAGTGCTGCGCCGCGAGCAAGTCGGCTTCATTTTTCAGTCGTTCCGCCTTGTCCCGTCGCTCACGGCGCTGGAAAACGTGATGGTCCCGGCCGAATTGCTGGGCAACCGCGAAGCGCGCCAGCGGGGCCGCGACCTGCTGGCCGACGTCGGCCTGCAGGATCGCCATCACCATTACCCCACGCAATTATCCGGCGGCGAACAACAACGTGTGGCGATCGCGCGGGCCTTTATTAATGAGCCGTCGATCATCTTCGCCGACGAGCCGACCGGCAATTTGGATGACGACACCGGCGGCCACGTGCTCGATCTCCTGTTCGGCCTGAATCGCGATCAGGGCACGACTCTGGTGCTGGTGACGCACGATCACGCGCTCACGAATCGAGTGCAGCAGATCGTGACCCTGCGCGGCGGACAAGTCATCCAGCAGCGTGCGAATAGACCCGCAACCGGTAGCCGCTAAGCCATGACCACCGCTCCGCAGCCCGATCCCAGCCGCTCCGGTCGCCCCACCCTTTCCTGGGTCTGGCGGATGGCGTGGCGCGACAGCCGGGGCAGTCGTGCGCACCTCTTATTAAGTATGGCGGCGTTGGCGATTGGCATTGCCGCACTGGTCGCGATTCGCTCGTTCAGTCTGCAACTCGATCACGCGCTGGAACGGCAAATGCGCGATTTGTTGGGTGCCGACTACTCGATCCGTTCGCTGCAACCGTTCACGGACGAGACGGAAGCCTTTCTTGCCCGGTTGCCGGGGGAATCGGTGCGCGAAACGCGCTTCTATTCGATGGTCCAGTTCGAGCGCACCGGCGACACGCGCCTCAGTCATGTGCGGGCGCTGGAGGCTGCGTATCCCTTCTACGGTGAACTGCGAGTAGAACCGCCGGAGGCGACCTACGCGTTTCTTGAGGACCCGGACGCGATCTTGGTTGAGGAGAGCTTGATGCTGCAGTTCGACGCGCAGCTCGGCGATCCCGTCCAAATCGGGGCGCGCACGTTCCGCATTGCCGGCCGCCTGCTGAACGTCACCGGCGAAGCCCCCGCCACCTCGACGTTTATTGGCCCGCGCCTCTATATTGCGCTGGCCGCGTTGCCGGATACGGAATTGATCCGTGAAGGCAGCCTGGCGCGTCATCATATGCACTTCCGGCTGAACGATGAGTCGGTCGATCCCGAGCAAATGCGGCAAACATATCGTTCGGAAATGGCCGACCTGCGCCTGGAAATGGAAACCGTGGCGCAGCGGCGCGAATTGATGGGCCAAACCCTGGTCACCCTTTATCGTTATCTCAATCTCGGCGCCTTGATCGCTTTGTTGCTGGGCGGGATCGGGTGTGCCAGCTCGATTCAATTGTATGCGCGCAAGAAACGCACCAACGTTTCAATCCTGCGATGTCTTGGCGCGTCGGCGCGTATGGCCCTCTGGATTTATGTG
>SLAD01000424.1 GCA_007126995.1 Kiritimatiellia bacterium
GCGCTGAAACCGTTCATCTCCGAACCCGTCAGGGCGGTGGAGTTGGTAAGCGGGAAACCGGTGAAGACCCGGCTGGAACTTTTGCCGTGGGACCACGAATACGAACAGCCTTTCCTGCGCGTGTATGACCTGCCGGAATCCTTGTTGAATCGCACCGCCCCGGTCATCCGCCTGGAATTCGATAAGCCTCCCAAGCGGGCGGCCCTTGATATGGCGGATAGCGCGAGAGAACCTTGAGAACAAAGGCGGGGCTATGGTTTCGCCATCACGAATGAATGTGCTGGAATAACTTGATGTCCGAAGAATTCAATCATCTACCCTGGCAACCGGCAGCCTATGAACACAAAGCCGCGCTGGTCGGACGGTCGCCACTAGAGGTATCCCGGTCGGCCGATCTGATGGTCGAGGCTGTACTGCGCGAGTTCGGGACCTATACGGCAGACTATGTGACGGTCGGCCTGGACGTATACAATGTCGAAGCGGAAGCCTTGGGCGCGCAGGTCGTGGTCCCGGAAATCAATGCCTGCCCGGATCTGGCGGGACCGCTCTTCAACCTCGAGAAAATGCCGGAAGATCCGGCTTTACCCGACATCCCCACCGCGGGACGATTCGCGCTCTTTCTGGAAGCCGGGCGTCGGGTCCAAAAGGAGCTGGAGGGCCGAACACGCGTGCGCGTGGCCGCGTCCGGCCCGGTCACACTGGCGGTGAAGTTGACCAACCTCGAGGACGTGATTCTCTCCCTGTGCATGGAGGATGGCCACGCCGAACGCTTGCTGGCCTTCACCACGGAATTGTGTGAGGCGTGGGTCGCCTGCCTCCGCGCACACGGGCTTGACGCCATCGTGTTCGACAGCATGGCCGCGCCCCCGATGCTGAGTCCAGCCCTGTATGACCGTTTCGCTCTCCCTCTGCACCAGCGCATCATGAACCGGCTGATGGAAAGCGGACAACTGGAACGCGAGTTGGTGATCGGCGGCAACACCACGCCGATTGCGACGTCTTTGGCGCGAACCGGCGCCACGATTTTACTGTGCGATTATGCCGCGGATGCCGACGCCTTCAGCACCGCGCTGGGGGACGACCAAGCCGATCTCACCATCCGGCGCAACATCGCCCCGTCGTCCTTACTGCTCCCTGAGATCAGCCCGGTGCTGGAAGCGTTTGCGCGCGACCTCGCGCAGTTCCGTCGGCCGATGGCAGGAACTGGCATTCTGCCCTACGACTTTCCGCCGGACAACTTGCTTCGATTTCGCGACCGACTGTCGGAAAGATATTCCGCTTGATGCCTCCGGAGAGAATAATTTCCTAACCTTTAGAGTCTTTCGAAAAAGATGATACAAAAAAGCGTGCAGGTTGATATGAACATACGTGAGGAGACGTGTTTGCATCACATCTTTGTCGCGAGCTTTGTCGGAAACTTTGTCGACAAAGCTCGCGACAAGGATTGCGACAAAGATTGGGTTACGGGCAATCGCCTGCGTTAGGTGTAATAGAAAAATATAGTACTAAAGATCGTGGATATTTTTAGCAGCCGCCCCCAACGTGGGCGGCTACAGGGTTGCAGATGAAATCGGTATTAAATCAAGTATGAGGTCTTCTATGATATATTTACCCCTTCGCTTGTTCGCACCCGTGCTGCTGTCGTTCGCTGCTTCGGCGCCCGGCGCCATGGGATCAGATCGTATCCCGATCCCGGTTGCCCGCTGGCATGACCAAACCTCATTTATCGCGGCATCGCCGGATGATGCATTCACGCTCACCCCGCCGGATGCAGGCTGGCCAGAAGTCGGCAGTCTGGCGTTTATCTTCGAGCTGGAAGCGCCGGAAAACACCTGGCGCATTGCGCCGGAGTGGCGGGACGGAAATCTGGGCGGCCCTTTCTTCAAGCTGCCGTTTGTCGAAGCACGGTTCTGGTTCACCCGGCAGGACGGGCTAAACCGCAACAGCGGCATCAACTTCTATCTCCAGACCGAAGACGAACCCAAACTCCAGCAACTGTCCCTGACCCGGCTGGAAGGACAAAATCCCTATCACATCGTCTTCGCTTGGGACATTCCCAACGACCGTGTCAGCACGTACCTGCAGGGCACCGAACAAAGCGATCTGGGCCACTGGCGCGCGAGCGACTTGCCGATGTATGGTCCGGGAACCGGTCCGGGGCTCCTGCAGGGCTGGCTACGCGCCGGGAATGTGGCACAGGTCCCCATTTCATTTCGCGATGTGCAACTCTTCGATCGCTTTATCACTCGCGATGAAGCGCAGCAACTGGCGGAACCTCATGCCCTGCCCCCATTAGCCGGCGAAGCACGAACGGTCTACACGCGAGGCTTGGACGTGTCGGGGCTTGCCCTTGACCTGCTCTACGAAACCGACTTCACGTCCGCGTGGGATGGCGTGCATGAACACGATTTGCTCGATGCGGAGGGCGCGCGAAAAGTATTGCCCGAGACCGAGTGGGTGTTGGAGGGACCGCTCACCACGGCCACACCGACCCCGGACGGCTTGCGGCTTGAAACCAGCGATCCCACCAATCGTCAGGACGGACATTGGGTACTTTGGAACACGCGCCCCTTCCCTGCCGACTTCCTGTTCGAGTATACGTTCAGCCCGCGCGACGACCGTCAAGGCCTGGGCATCGTCTTCTTCAACGCGCACAACCCGAACGGCGACACGCTGTTCGACCTCGATCTTCCGGTGCGTCACGGACGTTTCCGGGAATACATCATGGGCGCCATCAACAGCTACCACGTA
>SLAD01000344.1 GCA_007126995.1 Kiritimatiellia bacterium
AGGAACTGGCTGCTCAGAAGGGGATCGATTGCGCGTTGCACACCGGTCAGTTGGAGCAGCGCAAGCGTCGCCTGGAAATACAGCGTTTCAAAACCGAACCGGGATGCCGTATCTTCCTGTCGTCAGAAACCGGCGGGACGGGGCTCAATTTGCAGGTCGCCAATTTCGTCATCAACATGGATCTACCTTGGAATCCTGCCAAGTTGGAGCAGCGCATTGCGCGCGCCTGGCGGAAGCATCAAACCCGAGCCGTCACGGTGATCAACTTGGTTACCGAAGAATCGATCGAACATGCGATGCTAGGCAAGCTGGCTTACAAGAAGGGTCTATCCAAGTCCGTGCTCGACGGAAAAGCCGCCGCAACCACCAAGGCGCCCAGCGGCCGCAAGGCCTACATGGCCATGGTGCAGGATTTGCTGGAGGATCAAGATGATGCGGCACCAACTCCCGTCATTGAACGCGCCGGCGGTTCGTCCCTGGCTCCAGCGGTGCCGTCGTTAAGGGATGAGCTGGCCGTCCGCTTCCCAGCTCAGATTGTTGGCATGGCCACCAACGAACAAGATGAGCCCCAACTGGTTGTGGTTCGCGAAGCGGATGAGGCTGACGCAGTCAAAGCGGCGGCGGAGAGAACGCATCCCGCGTCAAACCTGGAGGTACTCGATCGAGAAACGTATGCGTTACTTGAACGCTTACAGGCCAAAGGCTTGATCAAACTCAGGCACACGTTGCCGTCGCCGGATAAGGGTAGTCCCCTGAAACCGTCCGTCGCCGAAATCTATCCCGCCAAAGCCCGCGCTCATTGGGGCGCTGCGGCCCGCAAGCGCAAGATGGCGCAGGTACTCGCCAATGCCGGCCTGTTAGAAGAATCCCAAACCCCACTACGTGAGGCCTTAGAGATCGGAATACAATCGCTATACCTCTTCGCCCATGGCCGTCTTGAGAATCAAACGTTTGAATCGTTAGCCCGTGATGATCGATGCGGACAACTGCTGGAGCGCATGGCCCTGTCTGACGCATGGGAGGCATTTGCGGCCAGTTCAACCGACAAGGTCCTCTCGGAAGAGACAGCGCTCGCCACATTGGCGGGGCTGGACCGGCTGGACGCTTTTCTAAACAAGGAGCAAGATCATGAATGATGCCGCTGTACCGAGTCCCGAGATGTGCGAATTGTTGAAGGCGTACGAAGCCATTCAACAAGAAGAGAAGGCGCTGCACGAGCGCAAGTCGGCCTTGAGGGAGAAGTTGGTCGAAACCATGCGGGAACGAAATGCGGCGGAATGGTTGCCGCGCGTGGACGGACGTTTGTTCAAGGTGCGCTATCGTCACGCCATCACGATTGATTATGACGAAGACACGCTGCGGCACAGACTGGGCGACCGCTACCGCCAAGTGCTGGCACCCGACCCGCGCAAGCTGCGCGCCCATTTGGCCGAAGTCGCTCCCCTGCTTGAGCCGCAACTTGACGTTGTCGGATCCCCCTCCCCCGAAAAGGTGAAAGCCGCGATTGATGCTGGCGTGGTCAGTGCGGATGAATTCAAGGGCGCCTTCGAGAAGACGGAAAAGCACTACATCACGGTGTCGCAACCCGAACCACGTCCAGCAAGTGAGTAGAGGCGGGTGGAAGAACCGCCTGAGGGCCAGGGTCATTCCGTTCTCATAAGTGTTTTTCACTATCCGGCTAGCGACATGCTGGAGGGACGGAGCTCTGCGACGCCGGGCAAATGGAACGAATCGGTCGCGAATGAAAGCAGCAAGCCCCGGCTCCTGCGGGCTCGCAGAGCTCGCCCCTCCAGGTGATTCGCTTCAAGCGCAATCATCTCATTGATCACGCGTTTAGCGAGAGAGCTTGTTGACTCTGGTCTTACGGCGGCCCTACGGGCCATCTGCCTTGATATTTGGTCGATGGGAATATAGCTTTAGCGGTTCAATTCAAACGAAATGGGGAGAAATGATGAAAAAGATTTTAGCATTTGTGGATCATGTGTATGAGGATTTAGAGCTGTGGTATCCGAAGCTCCGTTTGGAGGAAGAGGGCTGGAAGGTGGTGGTTGCGGGACCGCAGTCGAATACGGTCTATAAGGGCAAGCACGGTTATCCCTGCAAGGCGGATGCAGATGTGGCCGATCTGGAAGCGGACTCGTTTGACGGGCTGCTGGTGCCGGGCGGTTTTGCACCGGACAAGCAGCGTCGCGATCCCAATGTGCTGAGCCTGACACGCGACTTCAACAAGGCGGGCAAGCCGATTGCCTTCATTTGTCACGCGGGCTGGATTCTGATTTCCGCGGACATATTGCGCGGGCGCAAGGCGACCAGCACGGTCGGCATCAAGGATGACATGAAGAATGCCGGGGCCGAATGGGTGGATGAGCCGTTGGTGGTCGACGGCAATTTGATCAGCTCACGCACACCGGTCGATCTACCGGTCTTTGCGAAGGCCTTCGTCGATGCGCTGAAGGCCGGCTAAGCCGGGAATGCCGCCCGGAATGCTTCCGGTACCCGGGCGGGCCGTTTGCGGTTATAGTCGAAGCAAAGCATGCCGGTTTTGGCCTCGGCGACGCGCTTGGTTTCGGATACTTCGTCGACACAGTAGACCAAATCGAATGCCGACCGCGACCAGTTGCCAATATTCAGCCGCACGCGCAAACGGGCGGGATACAGGATTTCGCCCTTAAACGTAATCACGGTATCGGCCATAATCAGGCCGCAGCCGCCTACGTCCATCTCGGAATGGCCGGACTGGCGCA
>SLAD01000125.1 GCA_007126995.1 Kiritimatiellia bacterium
TCGCCACACCGTTCAAGATCAAGGGGATCAACTACTCCATAACCTCGGCCTGCGCCACCAGCCTGCATTGTATCGGCCATGCGGCGGAGCTGATTCAATGGGATAAACAGGATGTGGTCTTCGCGGGCGGAGGCGAAGAGGAAGACTGGACGCTCGCGATGATGTTTGACGCCATGGGTGCGCTGTCCGTCAAGAACAATGCCCGCCCGGAAGCCGCTTCGCAGCCCTACGACAAGAACCGGGACGGTTTTGTCATTGCCGGAGGCGGGGGCGTGGTGGTGGTGGAGGAGTTGGAACATGCCCTGCAACGGGGTGCGCCTATCCTGGCGGAAATCGTCGGCTACGGGGCCACCTCGGACGGGGCAAACATGGTGGCACCTTCGGGGGAAGGGGCGGCCCGGTGCATGCGCCAGGCCCTGGCCACCGTGCGGGAACCGGTTCAGTACATCAATGCACACGGGACCGCCACGCCGGCGGGCGACATTGCTGAATTGGAAGCCATGCGCTCCGTTTTCGGGGCGGAGGTTCCGGCCATCAGCTCAACCAAAGCACTTTCCGGGCATTCCTTGGGGGCCGCCGGTGTTCATGAAATCATTTACACCTTAATCATGCTGAAAAACGATTTTATAACGGCCTCCGCCAATATCGAGACATTGGATCCTGCGGCGGAAGGCTTCCCCATCGTGCGCGCATGTCGTGAACAGGCCGGGTTGCAGACCGTGATGTCGAACAGTTTCGGATTCGGTGGCACCAACGGCGCCCTGGTCCTGCGCAAGATGAGCCGGTGAGCCCACCGGGTCGGGACACGTTACAATCGTGGCAAGGTCAAGCCGCCGTCCACCATGACCACCTGTCCGGAGGAATACGCCAGATCGCCCCGGGCCAGCATCGCCACGGCCCGACCGACATCCGCCGGCAAACCCCATCGCGACTGGACGCAGAGGCCGTCCTCGAGCAACCGGTCATATTTCTCCTTCACCCCGGCCGTCATGTCCGTGGCAATGATGCCAGGCCGTACTTCATAGACCGGGATACTGTATTCCCCCAGCCGGGCAGCCCAGAGACGGGTCGCCATGTTCAGCCCGGCCTTGGAAACACAGTATTCCCCCCGGTTAAGGGAAGCAACCGTAGCCGATATGGAGGAGACATTGACCACCGTACCGCCCGGCCAGGAGGACCCTTCAGCCTGCCGCTGTTCAATCATCCAGCCGGCCACCGCCTGTGTGAGGAAATAAGGCCCCTGTAGGTTCGTCTTCAGTACCCACTCAAAACTTTCCTCGCTGGCGGTCAGGATATCCCGCCGTTCCCGCGGAGCCACGCCGGCATTATTGACGAGCAGGTGCAAGCGCCCGAACCGCTTACGGACACCCGCCAGCAAACGTTGGCGTGCTTCCCGGTCTCCGATATCGCAGGCCCCGTACCATACCTGGACCCCTAGATCTCCGATCTGTTCGACGGTATCCTCCACGGCAGACAGTTCCCGCACGCCGCACAACGCCAGGTCAAACCCCTCGCCCGCCAGTGCCTGAGCGATCCCTAATCCGATCCCGCGGGTGCCGCCGGTAATCAACGCAACCTTATTCATGCCCTTCCTCCGGTACATCAACCCAGGCGCGGTTGCGCCACGACTGCAACCCCAGCTCGGCCAGTTGGACGCCCTTGGCCCCCTCGCGCAGCGAATAGCGCCAAGGTTCATCCAGCGTCACGTGGCGAATGAATTCCTCCCACTGAATCTTGAAGGCATTGTCATAGACGATATTATCAGGGATCCGCTGCCAGTGCTCAAAGAAGTTAATCGGTTGCGGGATATCGGGATTCCAGACCGGTTTGGGTGTCGAGCCTCCGTCCTGGATCCAGACATCGCGCAACCCAGCCACGGCCGATCCTTTCTCCCCATCCACTTGAATGGTCAGCAGGTCGTCGCGACGCACCCGCGTGCACCACGAGCTGTTGAATTGCGCGATAGTTCCATCGGCCAGTTTAAAGATGGCATAAGCGGAATCATCCGCCGTGCAGTCAAATACGGAACCGTCCTCGTGTCGGCGCCGGGGCAGATCGGTATGGCCGTAGGCCACCACACGGGTTATCGGGCCGAATAGATTGTCGATCACGTAGCGCCAATGGC
The DNA here is from genome assembly GCA_007126995.1 of Kiritimatiellia bacterium. Lineage (GTDB taxonomy): Bacteria > Verrucomicrobiota > Kiritimatiellia > SLAD01 > SLAD01 > SLAD01. The sequence continues at coordinate 2,126 of SLAD01000125.1, forward strand.
AAAACATGTCAACCATGATGCCGCCGCCGTCCTCCTGGCGGTAGTTCCAGCTCGGACGCTGAGCCGGTTGATCCACATCCAGACCGGTAAAAACCCAGTACCCGAACTCGCCGCGCACCGAAAGGACCCGCCCGAAAAACCCTCGTTCCTTCAACATGCGCAGTTTGCGCAGACCCGGCAGCCACAACTTGTCCTGTACCACACCGTTTTTCACGCCGGCCGTCTCTACCCTTTCCGCCAGGGCCAGCGCATCCTTGGCGGTGACGGCGGTAGGTTTCTCGCAATAGATGGCCTTCCCGGCCTCCGCGGCCATAGTGACAAAGGGCGCGCGCTGCAGGGTGCCTGACGCGTCAAAGAATATCTCGTACTCGCCATAATCGTTGTTCAGCACGCCCTGCAGATCGGTGGAATAGGCAAACGGTTTCCCGATGGTCCGGGGTCCATACGTCTCCGCCAGTTTTTTCAACTTGTACTCGCTGCGTCCGGTCAGGATCGGGTCGGGCATCAGGATCAAATCGTTATCGATCTTGATCCCCCCCTGCGCGATGATCGCCACAATGGAGCGGTCCAGATGCTGGTTGGTACCCATGCGCCCGGTCACCCCGTTCA
>SLAD01000359.1 GCA_007126995.1 Kiritimatiellia bacterium
CAAAGCCCAGATAGGGTCCCGTATGGGTATGAAAATAGTCCGGCGGCGGATTCGGAAAGCCCGCGAAATGTTCCGCTTCATCCTTGCGGCAGACAAAGTGGGTCTTTCCAAATAGCCCGGTGCGATAGCCCGCGGCGGATAGGAGGGAAGCGATCGAGCGATCCGGGAACGGACGCAGGGTCACGCCGAGCGAGTAAGCCCCGTGCCGCGAGGGATACTGACCCGTCAACAAGGAAACCCGCGCAGGCGTACAGAGCGGCGCGCAGGTATAAGCGCGATGAAAATGCGTCCCTTCCCGGCCCAGTCGATCCAGATGCGGCGTATCGATGCCGCGCACGCCCTCCAGACCGAGGTGATCCCACCGCTGTTGATCGGTGGTGATAAGCAATATGTTGGAACACGCTTTTTTCATAATGCAAACGCTTGTACGATGGATCGGAAGGCCCCTCGCGTCAATCGAAATCGCGGCTGGCGTGACGGTTCTGCAGCGAAATGACGCGATGACTTGCTGACGCCCGGCGTCACCGCGTCACGAAGTCACCGGGTCAATCTGCCGGACTGCTTTTGAAGTGCGCCCCCATGTCTTCATTCATCCCCGCCCGCGCGTCGAGCGCCGATCGTATGGCCTCGGCCACCTGTTCAGCCAACTTGTCCGATCCGGTGCGGGTGAAGTGAACATCGCCGGATTTCGTGAACAACGCGGGCGGAAACGTGTCGGACAGGGCATGGAGGTCGTTGATCGCAATGCCATGCCGCTCCATGATCTCCGCAGCAATGGCGTTGTATTTAATATCGTCACCCACAAACCGTCCGGCCTCTCCCTCTGGCACGACCGTGGTGCTTGCCCAGATGAGCGTCGCGCCTTTTGTCTTCAACTGCTGGACCAGCGCTTCCAGATTCAGCGCGTACTGTTTCGGGTCGACCGAGATGGTGCCATTGACCTTGTCGCGGTTGCCGTACACCTTGGCGTCCGGGTGTCTGTAGCACAAGTCATGCAGGCCCCAGTTGAAGTGGATGACGTCCCAGCGGGTGTCCCCCAGCCAGCGTTCAAGCATACGAAGCCCCTGTCGGGTGTCACCACAATTGGCGTCCGGACGGCGCACGTTTGCGGTCCCCGCCAGACGCTCCACCACGCCGGGTGTGTAGCCGATGGAAATCGAATCGCCAATGATCAGCACATTGGGCAGACCCGCATCCGCCTCCGCCGACGCGGACAGGGCCTTGAGGTCCACGTCCGGGGTGTAGAAATCAGACCCGGCAAAACTATTGAGAACCGTCATGATCAGGATGGGCAGAATATTGGAGCGCACAATTTTCATATTCCAAGCCTTTGTATTATGAGGATTCCCCGCCTCTGCGTCAACGGCAAACGGACTGACACGATGACTTCATGACGCCGGGCGTCACCGAATCATGAGGTCATCGAACCGCCGCGGGAATCCGCGATATGGCGCGTTTAGGCGGATCCCCGGTCAGGTCATAAAGCAACGGCATGTAGCTGGTGTTCTTGAAAAACCATCACCCGGTTATCACGGTATGGAAGGACCGGGGATCGAGACGCAGTTCGCGCGTACCGCGCCCGTCGTCGATGGATACCGTCCTCTCGTCGTCAAACGGATTGTGCAGCATCCAGGCGATGCTTCCGTCGCGCTTCCGGAAAGCCAGCGCGTTGCCGGCCCATCGCCCTTCGAGTCCCAGCACGCTGTCGCCCGGCGCAACGTAGGCCGCGAAATGACGCATGACGTGATATTCGGGATTCAAGGTGTAGGTCCCGCGCAACGGATCCACGGACACCATGGCGTTCTGCTTCCAGCCCCACGTGCTCTCGCCTCCCGCCTCCAGCACCATGTTCCAGTAGACGTACGCCTCAACGCCATTGGTGACGTAGTGATGGATAAGATCAAAAATATAGTGCGCATACTCCCATGTATTCGTCCCGTCGCCGCACTCGTTTTCGGTCTGGATCATCGGCACATCCGGCCAGGCCATGCGCTGACGCTGGACCGCGCCTTTCCCCGCCCACTGGTAGCCGACCCCGGACACAGCAGCGCGGGCCGCGTCGTCCGACAGGATCAACTGCGCCCAGGCATCCACGTCCGCCCGCTCGATGGTGCCGATCCAGATCTGCGTTGAGAGGCCCGCCTCATCAAGCGCGGGGCCGAGGTAATCGCGGATGAAGTCCCGCATCTTAGCACCCGTCCAAACGCACGACGGGAACTTTTGGTCCGAGTTGGGCTCGTTCTGCACATGCACGGCATTCAGATCGATCCCGATTTCGGCATATGCCTGCACGAAGCGCACGAAGTAGCGGGCATAGGCCGTCAGGTTTTCCGGCGTCCACACCAGCGTCCCGTAGTTATACGCGGGCGGACTCTTCATCCAAGTCGGCGGGCTCCACGGCGAGGCGAACAGCGAAAGGCCGGGCTGGTATTGTTGCGCCGCCCGGATATAGGGAATGAGATGCTTGTGATCGCGCTCGATGGAGAAGTGCGCCATCGCGTAATCTCCCTCGTGCTCGTTGTGGCTGTACCAGCTTCGCGCATAATCGCTGGCCCCGATCGGCATCCGACAGTACGAAAATCCGCAGCAGCCGGGATCAGAGGAAAACAGCCCGTGCAGCACGGCCTCGCGGTCCGTCGGCGATAACTTCGCCAGGGCCATCCAGCCCAGCTCATTGAAGCAGCCGCCAAAGCCCTTCCACGACTGACCGTTCCCGGCACGAACCGTCAGCGTCCCGGGATTCCCTGAAGCCGGGGGAACATCCCTTCGAATCCAAGGTTGTTCCGGTGTCGTACAATACCATTCGTTATTCATATCGTTATGCCTCTTTTCTGTTGTCATTTTCTTCGTGAAAATCATCGTTTCATGGGCCAGGAATCCGTCCGGAACGGCACGGCGGGGAGTCCTTCGCGATTGTACAGGTTCACGGCGGGATTGATGCCCCACCCATAGCGTACCGCTGCCGGGACATCCACGGCTTCGGACCATACGGTCACCCGGTCGTGTTCCACCACGGCCTCGGCCCAATGAAACACCTGATCTGCGCCGGCGACAGCGAATCCCAAGGCTCGTTCAGGAATCGATCCATCGCGTTCCGCCGGCGGATGCATCAACGTCAGCCCGCTGCCGATATGATCGAAATGAATATGGGCACAGTTTCCTTCCACTTTCATTTCTTTGAACATCGGGCCGGAATGTACGACGTCGTGCCCATACACGATCCGCCGCGCCGCCAGCGCCAACCGCTCGCCGACGTCCTTCTTGTTGCCCGGATGGATCCCTTCGCCGCCAATGTCGATCGCGACGGCCATCGTGGTGTGAGGTAGCTCCAACGTCTGTCGCTGCGCTTCGCGCAACGCATCCCATGTCGTGAATTCAGGTTCCGCGCTGCGCTTGCGGTAGTTGGCGAGTTGGACAAAAAGGAACGGCAGGTCTTCGCGGCCCCACGCCTTTCGCCAACCTCGGATCAAGGTGCCGAACAAGGTACGGTAGACAGCCGACCCGTGATTGGTGTCGGTCTCCCCTTGATACCAGATCACACCGGCGATGGCATAAGGCGCCAGCGGCGCAATCATGGCGTTGTAGAGGCCGGTGGGGAAACGGTCGTTACGGGACCAATGCACCGGCTCCCGCGGCGGCGGATCTTCATCCGGGTGCTCCGCCCGGCGCTGCATCCACCGGGCATGATCCTGTGCATAGGCTGTCTCGAGCGCCTCTACAGACGTTTGCTGCACCCGCGTGACGGCGCGATCAAATTCGGGGTGTTTTCGCAATGCCTCCAGCGGTGTCCACGGCAGAGCGGGGGTGCCTCCCTTGTACGAGCCTAACAAACCGATGGGGACGCCCAGTTGCTCGTGCAGATGACGGGCAAAATAGAAAGCGGTGGCCGGGAAGTTGGCGGCGGTGGCCGGTGTACATGGCGTCCACACGCCAACCGCGTCCTCTTCCGGGAACGGTGACGAACGAAATTCCACTTCGAACAACCGGATCTCCGGGTGATTTGCCAAAGCCCCGACCGCTCTTCCGTTATCGGTCTGTCGCAACGGCCACGCCATGTTGGACTGCCCGGAACAGAGCCATACCTCGCCCACCAGCACATTCGAAATCGAATGGGTTGCACCACCATCTTTGAGGCGCACCATAAGCGTGTCGGGTTGGGCATCCGCCGCCAACGGATTCAACTGGATCTGCCAACGGCCTTGCGCATCCGCAACGCCTTCATAGGTCGAGTCCTTGAACACAACCTCCACTACTGAGCCAGGATCGGCCCAACCCCAAACCGGAACGGGCTGGTTCCGTTGCAGCACCATGTGGCCGGGGAAAAGAGCAGGCAATCGAAGTTCCGCCGCCGACACAGACCACACGCCGCAGAACAGCCACATTGCATAAACACAAATATTATTTCGCATTATTCTTCTCCGCAATCAGTCACAGGCGTTGTTGGGCATATTCGGGCGACGGACCAACCGCTCGTAGTCCGGGTTGGGCTCGGGAATTTTCGCTTCTATTTCCTCCTGCCACGCCTTCAGCCCGGCGGTCATGCGCGCGAAGCGCTGCGGCTCTGCTGCCGAAAGATCGTGTTGCTCACTGGGATCTTCATGAAGGTTGCACAACACAAGCTGGTTCGTTTCAAAGCACTCGATGATTTTCCAGTCGCCTTCCACCATCGACGCGGCGGGGCGGCCGCCCTGATCGGAATAGTGCGGGTAATGCCAGAAGATCGCCTCTCGCGGCAGGATTTCCGCCTCGCCTTTGAGCAGCGGCAGCAGGCTGACGCCGTCGACATGCTGCTCCGGCAGCAGCGGCAAGCCCGCCGCTTCGAGGAAAGTGGGATAGAAATCCGTGCTGGTGACCGGCACGGACGTGCTCGTGCGCGGGGGGATGACGCCCGGCCAGCGGGCCACCTGGCAAACGCGCGTCCCGCCCTCGAAGTTCCAGCCCTTGCCCTCCACGCAGGGCAGGTTGCAGGTGGGCGCACCCTGGGCCGTGGAAAGCCCGCCGTTATCGGAGGTGAACACGACCAGCGTGTTGTCGGCCAAGCCTTCTTCATCCAAGGCGTTCAGCACTCGGCCGATATTGTCATCCAGATTCTCGATCATGGCCGCGTAGACCGGATCCGACTGAAACAGGCGGCGACTCATCCGATCGCCCCGTTCATTGAGATAGGGCATCGGTCCACCATCGCAAAAGGGATTGATCTGATCGAGCCCCAGTCGCTTGGCCTTTTCTTTGTATTTGGCAACGAGATGCCCGGGGGCTTGCAGCGGGGTATGGACCGCATAATGGCAAAGGTGCAGGAAGAAGGGTCGATCCTGACGGTTGCGGATCAGGCGAATGGCTTCATCGGTGAGACGATCCGTGAGATACTCCCCATCCGGCGCATCGGCAATCGGCACGGGGCCATAGGGCGCGAAATAGCCGGACGGCGGATGGCCGTAATGGCAACCGCCGATGTTTACGTCAAAGCCGTGGTGTTCGGGATAGAACGGCGCATCGCCCAGATGCCACTTGCCGACATGCCACGTCTGATAACCGCCCTCGCGGAGGGCCGTGGCCACGCTCTTCTCTTCCAGCGGCAAGTAGTGAAGGTACGGCACATCTTTGAGTTTCCCCTCATGCTGTCCGCCGATCCATTGCGTCACCCCCACGCGTGCCGGATATTTCCCGCTCATGATGCTGGCGCGGGTCGGCGAACAGACGGGGCTGGAAGCATAGGCCCGCTCAAACCGAGCCCCCTGCTCCACCAACCGGTCCAGACGAGGCGTCTCGTAAAAGGTGCTGCCGAATGCCGATAAATCGCGGCAACCGAGGTCGTCGATGAGGATGAACAGGATGTTGGGTTTCATAATGGACACTGGTTTTTGACGCAGTGACTTCGTGACCCCGTGACGCCGGGCGTCATCGCGTCATGAAGTCATCGCGTCGAGTCCCCTTTCACGTTCGCCGGATCCAGCCCGAAACAAGGCCGCACCTCTGCACGGCCCTCCAACGTGATGATCTCGGTCGGGATCGGTGCGCCGTGCTCGATGATGACATCGAAAAAGGGTTCGCGAGTCTCGCGCAGGAGGCGCAACAGCCGTTCGCGATGGGTCGCGCAGGCTGCCGGATTACTCGGCGCAAGGTTGTTCATTTCAAAGGGATCGGCCTCAAGATCAAACAGCAGTTCCGCGCCGGACTCGTAAAAGGCGTATTTGATTTCTCCATCGGTGAACCCCCGCCAATCGGAGCAGTCCAGATTCCAGCGAGGAGCTCCGGTCATCTCCAATAGGACCTCCTGCGGAGGCGTCGCTATTTCGCCGCGCAGATTCGCTGACCAATCGTATCCCTGCATCCATTTCGGCGTGTTCTGTCCGGCCAGACCGAGCAGGGTGGGCGCGAGGTCCACCAGGCTGAACAGGCCGTCGATTTGGCCCTGTTCCGGGATCGCCTCCGGGTAATGGAAAATGGCGGGGATGCGAACGGACTCCTCGTGCGGGTGCCCCTTCGAACTGTAGCGTGCGTGACTCCCCATGAAATCGCCATGATCGGAGACATAGGCCGTGACCATATTGGAGAAGGCGGGCAAGGCATTCAATGCGGCGCGTAGCCGCCCGATATTCCAGTCGAGATTCTCGATCATCGCATAGTAGAGCGCGAGCGCCGAGCTATGCTCCGGCGTATCCGTAAAGTTTGGACGCACCTGCAAGGAGGCAGGATCGAACCGTTTAAAGCGTTCCGGCGCGTCGAGGGGTTCGTGTGGCGGTTCGACCGACAGGACCATGAACAAGGGCTTATCGCCTTTGTAGTTCTTCAGGTAATCCATGGCCAAGTCGGTTAAGCAGTCGGTCTGATATCCCTTGAATCGCCGGAAGGTGGTCTCGCGCCCCTGATAGTAATGTCCGTCGAATGGTTTGTTGTTCAACTCGAAGGCGAACCAATCCTCGAATCCGCCGCGCAGGTGTTCGGGGGTGCGCCAGGGCGGCCAGCCGGGCCAGTCCTGCGGATTCTCGCGGGCGGCCTTCGGCACTTCCGAATGCACCTGACTGCCGTGCCACTTGCCGAAATAGGCCGTGTGATAGCCCGCCGCCCGGAAAGCCGTCGCCAGACTCGGCGCCGTCGCCGGATATGTTTCGAAGAAACCGCGGATCGGTCCGGCATGGGCGTGGCGGCCTGAAAAAATCGTGCCCCGCGACGGAGTGCACACCGGGCAGTTGGCATAGGCCCGGGCAAAGGACGCGCCTTCAGAAGCGAGCCGGTCCATCTCCGGTGTCCGCAGGTTCGGGTCGCCTGCATGCCCCATGGCCTGCCCCCGATGCTGATCGGAGAGGATAAGTAGAACGTGGGGTTTCCGGACTTTTTCCATGAGTACAAGCGTTTGTTTAATGCATTTTCGTGGTTTTGTCAAACACTGTAGCTGACGCAGTGACCCGTTGACTTGATGACGCCCTGGCGTCACGGGGTCATGCAGTCACCGGGTCAATCGGTCGAAGCCCTTTGCATTTTGGGTAATTTCCGCAGCCCCAGAAGGGGCCGCGGGCGGAGCTGCGTTTTCTCATCGGCGCGCCGCAATCGGGGCACACCGGCGCTTCGGGTTCGGCCCGGGCCTGCATTCGGGCGGTGAACATTTTCTCTTTGAACCCGCCCTTCTCGATGAAGGCATTCTCCAACTTGTTCAGTTGCCGCCCCAGCAGTCCGGTTGCCCGCTGAATGAGGATGATCAGCGCGTTGGCGGCAGTGATGTCGTCCCGCTCCTCCAACCAAAGATCGAATTTCCGCTTTTGCTTTAACAGATAGGTCCAGTAGTCGTGAAGCAGGTCGTCGGAGTAGTCGAACTCATCCAGCATAATGGCCAGCACGGCCTTATGATCCGGGTGGCGGATGCTCCACGGGATTTCACCTTTTTGAACCAGGTAATCCTCCAAATCCCCCTGCAGCTCGCTCAAACTGGCCTTGGCCACGTCGGTGAGCTTGATCTCCGTTTCGGATGAGGTTTTGGCCCGCTCGGAACCTTCGATGATGTTTTGCTTGCCGGAACGCGAGGCCCCCACCATCTGCCCCAGCATCTTCCCCAGCGGGTCATCCTTCCAGGATAAATACCGCTTGCAGAAACTGATGGTCCCGAGATGAATGATCGTGGCAAAATTGAAGGAATGCAGCTTGCGATACCCCCCCACTTGGGTTGTAGATTTTGCTCATGTGGCTACCCTATCTCTTTGCACTGCATTTTTTTGACGCGGTGACTTGCTGACGCCCGGCGTCACGGCGTCATGAAGTCACCGCCTCACCCTACCGGGGTTGGCTTTGTATGGCGATAGTAAATAACAATTTCCCCCACCTTGCGGGCTTGACAAAGAAGAGAAAAAAGGCGACGCTTTACTAAATCCAAGCGTTTGTATTATGACTGTCCCCCGTACCACACATGCCTGTTCGTCAGGTGCCAGGTCCGCCTTCACTCTTGTGGAGTTGCTGGTGGTCATCGTCATCTTCGCCATCTTGCTGTCACTGCTGCTACCAGCCGTGCGAAGCAGCACGGACCGGGCCAAAGCAGCAGGCTGCCGGTCTAACTTACGCGCAATCACTACGTTGGCCTTGATTTACGCAACCGAATGGGAGGCGGCCTTGCCTCCGCTGCGCTTGTATCCAGGAACGCCATCCCCCATGTATCGACGCTACTACGAAGACGGAACCTTCACCGGATCCATGCAGTTGATGTATCTTCTACAGAATTATGAGCATGAACTGCCCCCCCAGGAGTGGGGCAAATGGCACGGTCCGGTCGGCGACCCGAAGGTCGGTCCTTGGAATCGAATCTTTATCTGTCCTGCGGACCGCAACCCCAACAACCGGGTGGACCCCCTGAATCAGCATGGCGGTACCAAGCGGCGAATCAGCTACGGGGTCAATCAGAATGCCTGGGCCTATAATTCTCAAGGACATCTCCACCAAATCAACGAATGGCGGGACCATGAACTAAGTTTAGCAAGGGTGCGTCGCCCCAGCGAAACGATCCTGTTCATGGACGCATCGCTCAGCATGAACAACAATCATTTTATGGCCGGCCCCCGGTCACTGGCGGACGTACAATACGCGATCCTGCCCTACCTGACACCTGCTGGCCAAGATCATGGCGAATTCAAGTGGGCCGGAACCACCGATGTGCTGCTGCGGCACCAAGGGCAAACCGCTTTTAACGCGTCCTTCTTTGACGGGCGTGTACAAACCTTTGTGTTCCCCGATTTCCCGGACAGTTTGGTCGGGGAATGGATCAGGAGTCAGTGATGAGCCATACCTTGATGCTAATTCTATTATTCGCCGGCATAATGACAGGGAAGACCATGTTCCAACGCCGGGTTCGAGGGGGTCTTCTCCTTCTGCTGACCTGCTCCGCCCTTGCCGTCGGACTCTTCTCGTGGCGATGTACTCGACCGTCGTCCCCGCTTCTTGTGACGGGACTCAACAACGCCGCGTTGCTGCAAGAGGCCGAAGGGGAAGCCATGGGAAACTTCATCGCAAACCGTTTCCCGGGCACACAGGCCGTGATCATCGTGTCGGAAGACCGGGCGCGCGGACCGGCGATCACCGCGCTCCGCCAACAATTGCAGGAGACGTCGACCGTCAATCTATTCACCATATCCGCCCCCCTGACACTCCCTCCCCCGGAAGAAGAGGATGCGGCACAAGAGCATGCCGGACTGTTGGACGATCCGGCGTGGAACGCCGATTGGACCGGACGGATCCAGGCGGAACTTGCGCGGCCGCTTGCCGCGCACGAGGTCGCGATCATTGCCGACCATCACGGCGCCGCCCTCCGGGCTTGGCGAGCCTTGCCCGCCGCGCAACGCCCGATCTTGGCGTTTACGCATGTCGACCCGATCCGTCTTCCCGACCTCTTCCGGCGACGCACCCTGACGGCGGCCACGCTGTACTACGCGAGCCCTGAAATTCAAGCCGATCTACGGCGCGATCCCCGACTTACCCCCAAGCAAGCGCGGACACTCTTTCAGATGGTGACCGCTGAAAACGCCCGTGAATGGCTGGAGTAAGTAGCCGACATGAAGAAGGGCTTGAGGTATACCTTGGCGTGGGCTGTTTTGCTTTTACCGCGCTTGTTTTGCCAAGCGGCCGTTTTGGCGCCGCTCGACGGAACCGATGCCCCGTCCCAGATCACCACGGAACTCTTTCGTTACCGTGCTCAACTTGACCGTCAGGCCTTGGACGTGCTACGTGCGGCGAGTCGGCTGGATGGGCATGACGAGATTGTGGATTTGCAGACGCTGGCGGATCGCGTCCTGTTAATGGCCCGGCGCGGCCTGCGCGCGCAGGCGTTGCGTGTGGCTGAACAGTTTGTCGCCTTAAGCCCGGATACGGCGGAGGCCCACCGTCTGCTGGGTCATGTCTTCTATCTGCTCAAGGATTATGACAAGGCCCTGAGCCCGCTGCAACACGCCATGAAAATGGCCCCTCAGGATATTGCGGCCCGCCTTCTGGTGTCGGCCACGTTGATGGCGCTGGACCGGGCCGAGGACGCGCTCGGC
>SLAD01000249.1 GCA_007126995.1 Kiritimatiellia bacterium
AACGGCGGCAATCCTGCATCATTGGTGCGCGGCAGAGGCGGCTGAGCAACGCAGCATGTTGGAGCAGGGTATGCCGACGATTAGACGCCTGATGCAACAGGTGGATCGCTCACTGGATGCCTTCCTGGTGCAACAAGAACTTGACGAAGATGATGTGCACATCTACATGGCCGGCGAGCTAGCGAGTGTTCCGTGCGTCATGGAAGCCATGCAGCAGGGGCGCGAGTCGGCGGTAACGCCCTTAAACGTCATGACGCAAAACCACCTGGCGACGGGGGTGGCGGCACCACAGGACGAACGTGAAGCCAGCTTGTTGACCATGGCTGCCGGCACCGCGTTGTCAGCGGTTCAGGACAGTCCGAACCTGCTCTGCCTGCAATCCACGCGGGTGCGCGTGGAGCAAACCCACCAACGCACCTTCCGGTTGGTGTCCTCCGTCTGTGTTGTGCTGTTTTTGGCGGTGTTGACCGGCTATTTCTTCGGGCAGATCAATGAACGGAAACGACAAGAAATCGACGTGCTGCGGACGCAAGTCGAGCGTTCCAGATCGAACGAGGAACTGGGCGCCATCACCGAATTGATAACCGTTGTCGAGGACCGCAAGGCGGAGCTGCGTAAACGGATAACACACTATGCGCCGATCGCTGTATTGGGCGAAATCAGCGCGTTGACGCCGCCGGAGATCCAATTGGATATGATGCGCGTCGTCTGGGACGGCGCACCCGGCGGTCCCGGCAGTCGAACACGGGCGGAGGTGAGCGGCCGAGTACATGGTCCAGTTGCTCAGCGGGCCTCGCATCTGGCCTCGTATGATCTCGCCTTGGAGAACGGCCTATTGCTTGACGCGGTGACGGTAACCAAAAGCCAGCCGGGTACGGAGGCGCTGACTTTTGAGATGGGAATCACCTTGAGCCCGGTCACCAAACCCACGGTCACGCTGACCTCGGCACAGCAGGGAGGTGTGCAATGAGACTGCCGTCACTCTCTGTCAAATGGCTGTTCTCTTCGGGGAGCGGCGTCATCATTTTGCTGATTATCGTTGTCGCCGTCGGACTGCATATTGCGATTCCGCTACGCGAGCACATGAGGCTTCAGGAAGAATTGACGCGGCTCAGAAATGAGCTGGACACCGCGAACCAGCTCGCGCCACTTCATCTATCTCTGAAGCGCATGATTGCACAGGATGAGTGGAAAGACTTCACGCGCGTTGTGCCGCAGTTCATTGCGCGGCAGGAAATCATTCGTGTCCCTTCCATGCTGGTCGATCTGGCGGAGACGCAGGGTGTAGCGTTGATATCCGTCAATCCCGCCGTAGAAACGACGCCGCGTGGCCGGCGGCTATATGTGGATTTAGAGGTGTTGGGCGAATTCGGCGCCCTGCAACAACTGCTGCTGGCAATCGCGGATTTGCCGTACTTCGAGACCTATAGCGAAATCGGACTCAGTCGGGAGGACGCGCAAGATGTATTGCGCGGCCGGTGTGTGATGTTGGTGGAGTGATGACGATGAATACACGGGAGAAGGTACTGGTGACGGGCATGGTGCTGACGGTGCTCTATGGTGGCTATACCATTGCCATGCAGTTCGTGCGCCGGACGCCAGCCGACGTTGAGGCGTCAGGCCGTGTGATGGAAGACACGATGGCGAGCGCGCTGCGCGCCCGTGTCGAGCAAGCGCCCTTACAACCCGCAGAGCGCCATGTCCTGCAACTCGCCACCACCTCATGGGAGTCACGTCCATTTGGTAACCGGGCCGCGTGGCAACCCGAAGCAGATCCACTGCAGCGTGAATATCGGTATACCGGCTTCTGTCAGGTGGGGGATCGGCGGCTCGCCATTATTAACGGTCGGGACTATCTGGTCGGTGATGATTTGCCACAGACTGGGTACACGGTGAAGTCGATCGATGCCGCCGAGGTCTGGCTGAAGCATGTTGAAACGGGCGAAATGCTGGCTGTTCGGTTGGAGAATTCCGCAAGAAAGGGAGAAGTTCCATGAAAACGAAATGGTTCCGTCCAATACAAATCCACCCCATGGGGTGGCTGATCGTGCTGGGCTTATGGGTCGGCTGTGCCGCGCCGCCAACCGCCCATCGAGAGCCGGCTTTTTCGAGCTGGACCGGCTCGGCTGACTATAAACTGCCTGAGATTCCTGCCCAGCGTCCCGATATCCCGTTGCCCCCTGCGGTTACGGCAATGGAACGTGAGGATCCTGCGCTCGGAGAGGCGGACCCGGAATCGCCCCTGCCAACGGAGACCATTAGTGATCTGGATTTGGTGGGGGTGACGGATGTGGCGACGATCCTTCGGACGATGGCCCGGGCGGCGGAAGTGAACATATTGATCAGTCCGAATGTGACCGGTGAACTCGACTTCACCTTCCATAATGTGCCGTGGGACCACGCCTTCCGGGCCGTGATTGCTTCGGCGGGGCTAACCTATATGTGGGAGGGTGATATTCTGCGCGTGATGACGGTCGACGATATCACGGCGGAACTCAACATCGAGTCTGTTCGGCGTGAGCGTGAACGAATTCGCGCGGAGCTGCGCGAGACGGAGCCGCTTCATCTGCAGGTATTTCCCATTCACTATGTGCGCGCGCGGGGGGTAGGGGATACGGTTCGCACGATGTTGGTCGGCCCGATTGGTGAGGTCCGTGAGACCCTGTGGACCCAGCGTGCAAACGTCACGGTGGATGAGGAGAACAATGCGATTGTGGTTCATGCTA
>SLAD01000063.1 GCA_007126995.1 Kiritimatiellia bacterium
CTGTTTCGACGGACCACGCGCGGCGCCGGGTACCAGCCCGATCCGCAACCCCTCGGTCGCGGGCAACTGGGAATTCATCTTCGCTTGTACCTCGTCCGGCACCTGCAAGTTGGGCGCAGGCGGCGAGTCGCCCTGCCAGCCCGGCACCAGCAGGTCCACGTATTCGTACTGTTGGTGCTGACGCTCTACCGATAGGTTGGGGTGAACGATTTCATGTACGAGCCACGCGCGAAAATCGCCCGGCAATCCAATACGTTGCGGAATGCGAGCCAGAAACGGGGCCCAGGCCGAGCGGAAGGAGTGCGGCATGATGTAGGTTCGCGTGAAGGGTCCGGCGTCCCGCAAGCACTGGACGGTCTTGAGCGTGCCCCGCAGGCCCGACTCGAAAACCAACGTGTCGTCGACATCCGGATGAATCCGCCAGAGCGGTTCGATACCCGGTTTCGCCATCACCGTGATCCGCTCATTCGGATAGGCGGCGCGAAAACATTGTACGGCCGGCATGGCCATGATGGCGTCGCCAATCCAATTCACCGAAACGATCAAAGTATGCGGTGTGTCCGGCATGTGCAGTCTCAGCGAAAACAAATACGTGCAATCCAATCGGCAAAAGCTTCCGTTCCGCTCAGCAACTCAATTTCGACACGCAGGAAATAGATCGGTATGTCGCGTCGATCGATAAAAGGGAACCGCACGGCATCTTTTTCCGTGGTTACAATCGCCTGGGCACCCTCTCGAATTGACCGATTGATAAAGTCCAGCACCTCCTGCTGCGTGTAGCGGTGATGATCGGCATAGGTCTGATGACACAGTACCCGCGCCCCTTGTCGCTCGAGCTCCTCCTCGAACCCTTTCGGCACAGCGATGGCCGAGATGGCTGCAACGTCCAGCCCCTGCAGGAAGGAGAGCTCCTCGCGCTTGCCGGTGTAGACGTTTTGCACATAGCGGGCACAATGGCGGCATTCCGAGATTTCGGCCACCGGATTAAGCTTGCGCAACTGCTCCTTCAACTCCACCGCGCCATCACCGTTCGACTTGGTGATAAAGATGAAGCCCGCTCGACGAATATTCCGGATGGGTTCACGCAGCACGCCCCGCGGCAATACGTGGCGGTTGCCGAAGGGATTGGTGCGATCCACCAAGACGATGTCCAGCCGGTGGCGCAGCCGCATATATTGAAACCCGTCATCCAAGATCAATGTGTCGCAGCCCAGTTTCTTGATTGCGTACTGACCGGCATTGATACGGTTTTTGGCCACAATTACCGCCACATTGGGCAGGTTGCTGGCCAGCATGTACGGCTCATCGCCGCTGATCGTGGAATCGAGTAGCAATCGATTCCCATCTGAAACGACCAAGGGTGGCGGGCCGTACTTTTGAAAGGTGAGTCGTCCTTTGATCCGTTTCCATAGGGGCGGCTTTTTACGTTTGTAGCCGCGACTCAGGATCGCGACCTTACGCCCCTGCTCCTGCAACGAACGCGCGAAGACCTCCACGACCGGTGTCTTGCCTGTACCCCCGACCGTCAGGTTGCCGACACTCAACACCTGACACCCCAGCGTGTGCGGACGAAAGATGCCCCATTTGTAGAGCCGCACCCGAATCTGCACGATCAGTCCGAAAATCCGTGACAACTGACGCAGGAAGAAACGTAACAGGGTAGCTCGTTTGCCCGGCTCACGATCATCGATGACCGCCAGCAGATACGACTCTAATCGCTCCAACCGATTCGACACGCGCTAAATTTCCTTCCCAAATGATGCCACACAAATGACGGTAAAAAACGATAAAGAAGCCGATCCGGGCAAAACACATGGAGACCATCCCGTTCACCGCCTACCCAGTGGACTTCAAACCTCCAGCCTGCCACCTCAACCCGCCAGTCGTCAAGAAATGCCACTCGGCGCTTGACTTCAAAATAGTAAGGTAATACTTTGTTTTAGAAATTTTTGTATCCCCCGCGAACATTACTTACATTATTGTAACAAATGAAAACGACCATTGGCCTTTGCCAGATCAATCCGACCGTGGGGGCGTTGGAGCAAAATCGCGAGCTCATCGTACTAGCGGCCACCCGTGCACACAAATCAGGCGCGTCCGTGATTGTCTTTCCCGAATTGGCGTTGTCCGGGTATCCACCCGAGGATTTAATCCTAAAGCGTCATTTTCTGGAGGACTGCTGGGCGCACATCTCGCGTATCGCTACAGAAGTGCCTCCCGAGGCGATCACACTGGTGGGCATTCCGCAGGCCATCGATACGCATGTCCATAATGCGGCGGCCGTCTTGTATGGTGGTCACATTGTGGCGGTCTATCAAAAGATGATTTTGCCGAACTACGGCGTCTTCGATGAAAAGCGCGTGTTCGACCCCGGTAAAATGCCGCTCATCATTCAGGCCGGCTCGCTACGTCTGGGCATCCATGTCTGCGAAGACTCGTGGTTCTTGAACCAGGACGCCGTGCAACTGCTGAAAGAAGCTCAGATTGATATGCTGCTGAATCTGTCCGCCTCGCCGTATCATCGCGGCAAGCGCGCGGTGCGCGAGGAGACGCTGAGTCGCACCGCCAGTTTTCTGAACACGCCCCTCGCCTACTGCAACATGGTGGGTGGGCAGGATGAATTGGTCTTCGACGGCGGCTCCTTGGTGCTTGATGCGGAGGGGAAGGTGCTGTCTCGCGCGCGTCAGTTTGAACAAGCGCAACTGATAACGGCGATCGAA
>SLAD01000068.1 GCA_007126995.1 Kiritimatiellia bacterium
AGATCAGCGTGCCTGCGGCCATGATCCCAATGAGGATGGAACGAATCTGCATGTCGTGGTGGTTGCCGAAACCCTATGCCCATTCCCCCCGCCTTGCAAAGCCTGCTGGAAAACTCAAACAGGCACCCGCCCCCAGGCTCCATGCGTATGGTCCCACATCGCCATTGCCGAGGCCCGCGAACTCGCCACCCTCATCGCGCCATGCCCTCCCAAGAAACTTACGGCGCAATCGTGGCTGGGACATCCTGTCCCCACTCTTCCTGCGCAAGTTGCTCTTTCATCCACGCCCGTAGCGCGGGTTCTGGTGCTTAAAACCGGGAAGAGACTCAGATGGATAATTTCTCGAACGACGTCTCGATGCGTTTTTCGGAGATTTTAAAGGCGGTCGGCACGTCGGGGGCGAAGAGGGAGATGCGGAATTCTTCGAGCATCCAGCCGTGGGACCAGAGGTTCGGATCATCCGGGGCGGCGGTGTGGAGGTCGTGCCAGGGTTGCCAGTGGGCTTGGAAACGGTCGAGTTTTTCGAGGTCCTTGATGAGCGGGAGCGAGTCGATGCGACCGAGGCGCGAGCGGATCGCGCGGAGGCGGCGCGGGTAGTCGCACAAGCGGGAAAACCCGGCGTGCCAGGCGAAGCGGTGGCGGAACAACCAGGCGAGCTGGGCGTCGAGGTCGGCGGCGATGGGGGCGTGGTTGCGGTCGGTGCGGTGTTTGGTGATCCAGTGGCGGATTTCGGGGAGGATTTCGACGCATTCTTCGAGCGCTTCACCGATGTGGGCGGCGGCGTCGTGCCAGTGGGCGCGGGAGGATTCCGCGAGATTTCTGATCGCATCGGGCGAGCGGGGAAAAGGTTTGCCGCCTGCCGCGCCTTCGGCGGCGAGGAGGAGCAGGTCGTCGAGCGTGGTGCCGCCGTCGCCGAGGCGGGTGAGTTCGACGCGCGTTTTCATGCCGAGCGGGAATTTCTTGGCGAGCCATTTGGCTTGGTCGGGGCGGCCGAAGACGAGGAGCCGCGCGCCGCCCTGGCGGTGGGCTTCGGCGGCTTCGGCGGCGCAGGTGAACGCGCGGATGCCGACGCTCCCACCTTCATCGACCAGCGCGGGCCAGGCGGAGCCGCCGGGGGTTTCGAGTGATTCGGGAAGCGCTTCACCGTCCCATGCGCTCATGCCGGTGCGCTCGACTTCGCCAGTGGCGGCGGCCTCGAAGCGGGCGCGCATGCGGTCGGCGAGTTGGAGCTTCAGGGCGGCGACGGAGGTGTCGAGGGCGAGTTCCTCGCCCTCGTCGTCGCAGACCCAGATTTTCGTAATCAGTGCGTCGGGCAGGCGGGCGAAGTCGAAGGCGTCGGCCGGGACATGGGCGCGGCGTTGGTCTAGCATATACTCGGAGAGCGCATCGGTCAGCGCGCGTTCCTTGGGGGCATGGCACCACAGGAATGCGAAGTCTTCTGCGAGCGGGCCAAGGGGTTGGCAGATGCGGCGGTAATCCTTGGGCATCGAGCGGAGCAGGATCTCGACGCGTTCGGCGAGGTGGCCATCGACTCCCCAGTCGGGCAGCCAATCGGGAAGGCTCGGGAGTTGATCGACGTGGACGCCAAGGGTGACGCCGTCGTCGCGCTCGCCCGGCGCGGCGTTGTAATAGACGGTGTATTCCGCGCCTTCGTGGCGGATCGAGTCCGGCAGGCCGTCGATGCCGAGGGTTTCGGGCGGTTCGTCGAGGACGTCGGCGATCTCTAACATGAGCACATCCTCGTGGTCGGCGCGCCATTTGTGGAAGGCGGCGGCGGTGTGGATGTCATCGGGGATGCGGGCTTCGAGGGTGGCGAGCACGGCGTCCTCGCTCCACAGGCCGCTGGGGCGGCGGAGCTTGCGTTCGAGGTCGGCGATCTGTTCGCGGAGTTCGTCGATGCGGTCGAGGAACCGGCATTTCCGGCGCAGGCCGTTGCCGAGGATGCCATCGCGGACGAACACCTGATGGGCGGCCTTGGCATCGACGCGCCCGTAGTGGACGCGCCGCCCGGCGACGATGTGGAGGCCACCGCAGATCACGGTTTCCTTGCCATAGACGGCACCCTGCCCGATGTCCCAAAACGCCTCGCCGTAGCGGCTGCGGCAGAGGTGCGGGGCGACCTGCTCGACCCACGCGGGGTCGAGGCGGGCGACGCGGCGGGCGTAAAGTCGCGAGGTTTCCACGAGTTCCATGCCCATCACCCACTCGTGGCGTTTGCCGGTGTTGAAGACGCCGGAGCCGGGAAACACGGAGAAAAACCCGCCGGACGCACTGCGGTATGCCTTGTTCTCGCGGTCCCACAATCCGAACTGGCGCGGTGCGCCTGCGAGCAAGGCGCTGTGGATGGCGTCGTAGGGCGCGCATTTGGCGACGTCGGCGGGCAGCGCGGGAATCTTCCATTTCCACTCGCGCTCCAACAGGCTGGTGAGTTCCTCGCAGACATTCGCCCATTCGAGGATGCGTCGGAAATTGAGGAAGTGCTTGGTGGCATACTTGCGAAGGGCGTTGCTCTGGAAGCGCAAGGGGAGCGTGGGCGTGCCGCCCGCTTTTCGTTCGGTTGGGCTTGGTGGTTGCAAACCACCGCCACGTTCACCAGCACGATGAAGCGGGCGGGACGCCTGCGCTCCCTTGGCGCGGGCATCCTGCCCGCCGCCTTTTTTGCGGAACTGGAGAATATCGAGCCACAGGCGGAGGATGCCGAGGAAG
>SLAD01000281.1 GCA_007126995.1 Kiritimatiellia bacterium
TAGGGTCGCGATCCTTGGTCATCAGGTCCAAAGAGCGCGACGCAATCGCCCGGCACACAATCGAAACTCTCGCGCTCCAACCAAAGCTCGAACACATCCGGGTTGTGCCATTGCACCTTGATGACGCGGGCCCGCTCAGCTTCACTCATCTACGCTTCATCCTTCAGCAGCGTTTGCGGCCCCTCTTCCGCGCGGGCCAAGAGCCACAAATAATCCGACAAGCGATTCAACCAGACAATCAGCGTCGGATTCTGCATCAGGCCGGACTCCATCATTCCGACCACTCGACGTTCGCAGCGGCGTGTGACCGCGCGCGCTAAATCCAAATGCGCGGCCGCGGGCGAGCCGCCCGGCAAGATGAACCCCTTCGGCGCAGGCAGACTGGCCTCGATCGCATCACGCTCCTGTTCCAGTTCACTCAGCATCGCTTCATCAACGCGCTGCTGGAGTGCATCCAAGTATCCCAGCGAGGTCGCCAGCTCGGCGCCCACCACAAACAGGCGTCTTTGTAAGCTGATTAGCCGGGATTGCATCTCGGGATCGCTCGACAGTGAGCGGGCAATGCCCAGCAGGCTCACCACCTCGTCCAAATCGCCGTACGCATTGGTTTGCGGCGCATTTTTGGAAACGGTCTCGCCCGAAAAGAGTTGCGTGGTCCCCTTATCGCCAATTTTAGTTGTAATACTACGTCCTTGACTCATTTTTCCTCCGCATATTCGTGTGGCAACGGTACGTCCACCTGCGCCTTCCACGGCAGGCCGTAGGCGTTCAGATCGGCCATAAACGGATCGGGATCGAGTTCCTCCACATTGAAGACGCCGGGCCGCATCCAGTTACCCGAGAGCATTTGTTTCGCGCCGATCATAGCCGGCACACCGGTGGTGTACGAAACCGCTTGAGCGCCCACCTCGCGATACGTCTCCGCGTGGTCACAGTTATTGTAGATGTAGAAGGTGCGGTCACGGCCGTCCTTCACCCCCTTGATTTGGCAGCCGATCGAAGTTTGTCCCTCGTAATTCTCGCCCAGCGAGGCCGGTTCCGGCAGGACCGCCTTGAGAAATTGCAGCGGCACGATGTCGACGCCTTGATAGCGGACCGGATCGATACGCGTCATGCCGACATTTTGCAGCACTTCCAAATGCTTGATATAGTTCTCGCCAAACGTCATCCAAAAGCGGGCGCGCTTGAGCGAGGGAAAGTTCTTTACCAACGACTCCAACTCCTCGTGGTAGAGCAGATAGGATTCGCGTGCGCCGATGTCGGGATACTCGATCGGCTTGTGGACCGACAACGGCTCGGTTTCCTGCCACTCGCCATCCTCCCAATAGCGGCCGCGTTGTGTGATTTCACGGATATTGATCTCCGGATTGAAATTGGTGGCAAAGGCTTGTCCGTGATCGCCGGCATTGCAGTCGACGATGTCGAGATAATGCATTTCATCAAAGATGTGCTTTTGCGCATAGGCCGTGAACACGCCCGTCACACCAGGATCGAACCCGCACCCCAACAAAGCCATTAAACCGGCTTGGGTAAAGCGATCTTGATACGCCCACTGCCAACGGTACTCGAACTTGGCTACATCACGCGGCTCGTAGTTGGCCGTATCCAGATAGTGCACGCCCGTCTCCAAGCAGGCGTCCATGATGGTGAGGTCTTGGTAGGGCAACACCACATTGATGACCATGGCGGGCTGAAAATCGCGGATCAGGCTAACCAACTCCGGCACCTTATCCGCATCGACTTGTGCCGTCGCAATGGTCTCATCGAGTCGCGTCTTAATGCTGGACGCAATCGCGTCACACTTCGATTTCGTCCGGCTGGCCAACAGAATTTCAGAAAATACATCGGGCAATGCGGCACATTTGTGGGCCACAACATGCCCCACGCCACCTGCGCCAATAATGAGAATCTTCGACATCGTGTATGCTCCTTTATTCACGTCCAGTGCGACGTTACGGAATCGCTCTGGCGGGGTCAATGTGTTCTTGCGGAGCGCGACAGCCCCCGGGGCAGACGCATCAAATATCCCTCACTTTC
This sequence comes from Kiritimatiellia bacterium, assembly GCA_007126995.1. Taxonomy (GTDB): domain Bacteria; phylum Verrucomicrobiota; class Kiritimatiellia; order SLAD01; family SLAD01; genus SLAD01. Next base: position 2,038 of record SLAD01000281.1, read on the forward strand.
TCCGTTTTCGAGCACGGCGCGGCGCATCCGCCTTCGCAGAGCCTACGGCGGATAAAAGCGCCGGCCCTACATTTAGAAGAGAGTGCCCGTAGGGCGTCCGCTCTTGTTCCGCCGCAGGCCTTGCGAAGGCGAATGCGGATCGCCGGAGCGGGAAATATGAGAAAGGCAAGGAATTCGATGCGTCTGTCCTGACAGCCCCCGCTTAAGACTTGGCAACACCCCGCCGGATCGTGCATCATCCGCGCCTTATTCATTTTTTCGAGGAGAGATAGTATGTACACTGCATCTGATTTACGTAAGGGCTTGAAAATCGAAATTGATGGCCAGCCCTGCGTCATAACCGACTTCCAATTCGTCAAGCCGGGCAAAGGCCAGGCGCTCTACCGTTGCAAGATCAAGAATCTGATTAGCGGCTCGACGGTGGACAAGACCTATCGTGCTGTGGAAAAGATCGACAAGCCGAACCTCGAAGAGCGTGACTTGGTCTATTCGTATCAGGACGGCGAGCAATATGTGTTCTTGGACAGCACCACGTATGAGCAATTGCATCTTGGCGCGGACATTCTCGGCGACCAGCGCTTCTTCCTGGTCGAGGACATGGAGGTTCAAATCCTCTTCCACAACAACAACCCCATTGAGGTCACCCTTCCCTTTTTCGTCGAA
>SLAD01000128.1 GCA_007126995.1 Kiritimatiellia bacterium
TCCCGCCCGCATCGGCACCTGTAATGACGTGGGATCACTTGCGCACCAACTGGAACTATCGTGTGGATGCGTCCACCAATTTGGTCGGTCAGGTTTGGGCCCCAGCCGGTCAGTTCACGGCCACCAACCGCGTGACCGGTTTTGTGGCGGGCACAAACGAGCACTTCCAAATCTATCGACTTGTCATAGAATAGGCGCATGCAGCGCTACTCCGTGAAAAAACAGTTGGCAGGCACCAGCCTGGTCGACTTTCTGGCGGCTACTCGCGAATGTTCGCTCCGAAAAGCAAAGGCCCTGCTGGATGCGCGGTGCGTGTTCGTTAATGGCCGACGCGTGTGGATGGCGAAGCATCGGCTCAAGCAGGCCGACGTGGTGGAGGTACACGAGGCGCACGCCGCTCCCAGCCCTGCGCGTCCCGGAATCGATATCCTTTGGCAGAATGCCGATTATCTCGTGGTGAATAAGCCGCCCGGGCTCCTGTCGAACGGGGCAAACAGCGCCGAGACGCGCCTCAATGAGATGAGGTCATCCAGTGGCGGAAACGTGCGAGCCGTTCATCGTCTGGATAAGGATACCAGCGGCTGTTTGTGTTTGGCAAAGAGCGCGCGTGCGTTCGATCAGATGGTAGAACACTTCCGGGCCGGTGAAATCACGAAGGTGTACGAGGCGGTGGTGCACGGGGCCTTGGAGCGGGGACTGAGCATCACGAAACCGATCGATGAGCTGCCGGCCACCACGCATGTGCAGGTGCTGCGTGCCGCGCGGGAGATTACGCACCTGCGCGTCCGCATTGATACGGGTCGGACGCATCAGATCCGCAAGCATCTGGCTCAGGTCGGGCATCCGATTGTCGGGGACCGGCAATACTGCACCCTGAAGCTGACCGATCAACGATTTCGCCAAGTGCCGCGGCAACTGCTGCATGCGTCGACTTTCACAGCCCCGCTCGGAGACGGAAATCAACCGGTGACAGTGAAGGCTCCTTTGCCCCCCGATTTCGCAGCCGCCTTGAAGCGGCTCCGTCTGCGCTGACGTGGAAGAGAGGGGTGAGGGATGAAAGCTGAAAGCTGAGGCGGGCGCGTCGGTGGACGGTTTCGTGTCGGTACTCGGGGAACGCCGAGCACCAGCTCGGCGCTTCCGGCTGATCCCTAGAGCAATATGAGTGTCACTCGAAAGCGTGAGTGCGCAATCCGGGGTTTCGGGGTTCAACTCGTTCGCTAATCGGCTTTCTGGTGCCGCAAACGGATGGCACTCTCCGATAAGGACATATGGCGATTTTATTAACAAATTCGCCAAAATTTATCCGTTTTCCCCTTGACTCCCTGATCTTATTATCAGTGTATGCCCTTATAGCTACTAGTGGCCCACAGTTACATATTTTAGGAGGTATATATGGGCACGTTCAGGTTTTTGGTTGCACTGTTTATTCTCCCCGTCCTGTTTCTCACTTCACTACACTCCACCGCCCAGCCTCCACCCTTGCTCAACTATCAGGGGCGCGTGACGGTGGACGGCACCAACTTCCACGGTACGGGCCAGTTCATGTTTGCCTTGGTGGATGCAGGCGGGATCATCACGTATTGGAGCAACGACGGCAACGTGACGCCGACTACCGCGGTGCCGCTCAATGTCGATAAGGGCCTGTATTCCGTGCTGCTGGGTGACACCAGTCTGACGGGCATGAACGTGCCGCTCAATCCGTCGGTGTTTAGCTTCTCGGAGATCTATCTGCGGGTCTGGTTCAACGATGGTGTATCGGGCTTTACGCAGTTGACGCCCGACCAGCGTCTTGTGCCGGTCGGGTCCGCGTTCGTGGCGATGACGGTACCGGACGGGGCGATTCAAAACGCCCAACTGGCCGATGAAGCGGTAACCGGATCGAAGATTGCGCCGGCGGCGATCACGACGACGCTCATCGCCGACAGCGCGGTGCAAGCGAATAACATCCGTAGCGGTTCGGTATCAACCGATAAGTTGCTGAACAATGCCGTGACCACGATCAAAATCGCGGATAATGCCGTTACCACAGCCAAGATATTGGATGGAGCCGTTTCGGCGGATAAGATAGCCGATCTGTCCGTGACCACGGCCAAGATAGACGATTTCGCCGTGACCGCAGCCAAGCTCGCGAATGATGCCGTAACCACGGCCAAGCTCGACGATCATGCCGTAACCGCGGCCAAGGTGGATGCTCCGTCCTTTGCACAAACTTTTTGGCTGATTGGTGGCAACGAGGACACCACTGCGGGCACGCACTACATTGGCACCAATGACGAGGAGCCGCTGGAATTGCGTGTGAATGGGCAGCGCGCATTACGAATTGAGCCCCATACGTCCAGCCCAACGTTGGTGGCCGGCTCGCCGGTGAACTGGGCGGATGGCGTTGGGATTGTGATTGCCGGCGGCGGTGTAAGCTCCGGAGCAAATATTGCTGAGGCAAACTATGCGACCATCAGCGGCGGCTGGATACAGCGAATCGAAGCGGGCGCCCAATGGGCGACCATTGGCGGAGGGATCGATCAGCAGATTCAATCCAACGCCGTCGGCGCGGTGATCAGCGGAGGGGAGCAAGGCCTGATTGGGGCAAACGCCCGCTATAGCGCGATCGGTGGCGGACACATCAATCGCATTCAGGAGGAAGCACGCTATGCGACAATCGCTGGAGGCCGGTTGAATCGCATTGAGCGCGACGCTTGGCA
>SLAD01000127.1 GCA_007126995.1 Kiritimatiellia bacterium
ACCAGCACGGGTTTGCCCGTGCCGGCAAATTGTTTCAGCGTGTATTGGGTCCGTTTGGTAAACTCTTCCGGAGAAAAGTGTTGCCGCATGTTAATCCCCAGTTCCAGCGTGGCAAAATCCCAGGTGTTCTCCTGGACCAACCAATCAATCAGTTCCGGTTCCATGTGACAGGCTCCGCCCAATCCCTTATTGAGTACCTGCACCTTTAAGGTCTGAGCCGCCACGTGCGGGTATCCGCCGAGAAAGGAATGGGTTATCGACGAACCATAAGCCAGCCAGGTCAGGGCCGGCAACTCTTCCTTCGTCGGTGGGCGCAGCTCATGGCCAAAGGTGTTGATTTCGTGCACACAAAGTTGATAGCCGCGGTCGGCCACCAAACGCCAGACCGACGAATGGAACCCACCGCCGTTGAGTGTTTCGTCGCGCGTTTCATTGAAGGCCGGAGGCGGCGTGAGACGCAGCGTGTACAAGCGGCCGGGCTGCAACGCCTTCTCATCCCACGGAAAAGCGCCTCGGAATATACGCAGGCCACACGGCGCGGCGGGATCCGTGCTCAATGCCGATACGGTCACGTCCACATGGGAAGCGGGTGTGACGAAGCGAACTTCGCAACCGGTGCAGTCCATGCCGTTCAGTCGTGCCATCATATTCAAATGGTGGCGCACCGTCTCAGGAATACGCGAGAGTTTGTCGCCGCCACTTGGCCCCGGCTGAATAGCGCCGATGTTAAAATAGTCGATCTCATTAATAGACATAGGAATTCCTTATTGTTGGCATGAATTAGAAGGCAACGGGGTTGGGCGACAAGTAAAATCGCAACTTTTGTCGGTTAACGAATAAACGTTTTGCAGCCATTTGGCGCTTTCCTGTTGGCGGACGATCACTACATTGAGCGTATGCACAAAGGAATGCGATAGAATGCCGGCTGCGCTTGAGCTTCTGGCGCCGGTTAAACCCATTGCCTGTTGGTCTTTCGACCACACACTGGAGGGGAAAGAACCTGCCATGCCGCCGCTGCGCTGGTCTGATGGCGAGCCGACATGGGTGGCGGACGGTGCATCGGGGGATGGGGGGCTCAGGATTGAACCGGGCGCTCATGCCTATATACCGCGCGCGGAGCTAGGGGCGCTAAATGTGTGCGGCCCGGATGCGCGCGTTACGGTTGTGGCGTGGGTCAAGCGGCGTTCCGCCCAGCCTTGGCAGTTCATCGCCGGGGTATGGGACGAGACCCGGGCCAAACGGCAGTACGGTCTTTTCTTGAATGCGGCCCGCTACACGGATCAGCCGACCCTGCAACGTCATCCTTGCGCGGATCGTCTGCACGGCCATATCTCGGATGTCGGTGGACCGACAGCGGGGGACGTCTGTTGCCTGACCTACGCCACCGGGCGGACGCCCTTGCCGCTGGATGCTTGGCTGATGCTGGCGCTGACCTATGATGGGTCTGCCATACGCGTCTATGTGAACGGAGAGCTGGACACTTGGGAGGGAGCCAATCCGTTTTATCTGGGTGGTGGAATCTTTGATGGCAGTGAGGGCGGGGCGGATTTCACCATTGGCTCTAATTCCGTCGCCGGCCACATGGGTAACGCGTTCGACGGCGTGCTGGGCGGCTTGGCGGTGTTTGACCGAACCTTGGCCGAATCGGACCTGCAGCGGCTACACGCCTCGGCAAGGCCGGCATGAAGCGCAGGCATCACGGATTGCGTTAGCGCTTGGCGAAAAGCCCTGCCATCCACTACTATTGATCTTATGCGCAAAGAGGTAACGCTACAGCAGATCGCGCAGGCAGCGGGTGTGACACGGGCGACCGTTTCGATGGCCCTGCGCAATCATCCCCGCATATCGGTTGCCACCCGTAAAAAGGTGCAAGCGCTGGCGGAGCAGTTGGGCTACCGGCCCAATGCCGAATTGTCGCGGCTGATGGGCCTGTTACGCGAGACCCGCAGCACGCGGGACCGGCCCGTGATGGTCCTGGTGACGGATTACGACAAGCCCTTAGCCCGGGGTACGGGCTCGCGAACCTGGAACGGTTTCAAGGCGCGCGCCGACGCGTTGGGCTATATTCCGGAGGAATGCTGGATTCACCGCGACCAGCTATCGCCGAAACGCATCGTCCAGATACTGAACACGCGCGCGATTCGCGGCGTTGTGTTCGCCGCGTTACGTGACAACACCTTGCCGGCCCGGATGGAGTTGTCCTCGTTTGCCGTGGCCTGTGTTGGCAGCGCCATTCATCAGCCATTGCTGCATCGGTCTACCAGCGACAAGTACCTGAACACGCAATTGGTGTGCGAGCAGCTCTGGAAGCAGGGCTGTCGCCGGATCGCGTTGGCGGTGCCTAAACAACAAGAAGAACGGGTGGAACACACGTTTCTGGCCGGCTACTTAGTCTTTCATCATGCCCATCGACACGCCGGTTGGCGTGCCCCCTTGGTGGAGGAATCGGTTTGGAACCCCGACCGCTTGGTCGCCTGGACCAAGAAACAGCAGCCGGACGGCGTGGTGGCGGCTTACGCCGGCTTATCGTCGGCGCTGGCGGGGCGGCATGGTGTGCCCAAGAAACGTTGCCCCCGCGTGGCGTGCGTCCACATGAATCCCGATTCCCCGGATATGGGGGTTGACCAACGCGACGAATTGATGGCCGCCGGGGCCGTCGATTTGGTCGACGCCCAACTCAAGCGCAACGAAACCGGCAT
>SLAD01000385.1 GCA_007126995.1 Kiritimatiellia bacterium
CTCCAAATCGCGCAGTGTGACCAATGAATCGACGTCGGGCCGGTTCAGCCACTGCGCCACGGGCATGATGGAAAAGAGCAGCAGTGTCAATCCTGCCGCCGCGAACAGCACGTCCGGCGTCCATCGCACTTCCGGTGCCAGCGCGTCACTCAGCCTCATGGCTCCCTCCCGGCGGCCAAACTAACCTGCGTCGCGCCGCCCAGCGTACATTCATCAATCACGCGCACCAATGCGCCCGACCGCGCATCGACATCGGAGATAATGATCACCGGCCGTTCCTGTTCCCGCTGCAAGCGGGCTACCAAGCCGCGCAACTCATTCATCGGTACGGCGCGCCCGTCGAAATAGACGGCGCCTTCCGCGGTCACCGCCAGCAAGATACTTTGCCGCTCCAAGTCCTGCGCGCTCATCGCCGTCGGCCGGTTCACCTCGATGCCGGTCTCCTCGACAAACACTGAGGTGACCATAAAGAAAATCAGCAACAGAAACACAATATCGATCAGCGGCGAGATGTTCACTTCCGCCGCTTGCTCTTCGTCCTGGAAGGTGGTGGCGCGATTAAGCATACACCCCTCCCTGCGGCGCGCCACCACGCCATAGCATAACGCCCACCGCATGCGCCGCCTGCTGCCACTGCGCGCGTAGCCGACCAATCTGGAGCAAACCAAACACGCCCGGCAACGCCGCCACCAATCCAAACTGTGTCGTCAATAGCGCGGTGCGGATACCTTCAGCCACCAGCACTGCGCCGTCTGCGCCAAGCCGCGCTACCGCCGTAAACGTGTCGACCATCCCGGTCACCGTGCCCAATAGGCCCAACAACGGCGCGGCCGCCGTGAGCGCCTTCAACAAAAACACCTCCCGACTCAATCGCTCATGCGCCGCCCGCATACCGGCTTCAAAGCGCCGCCGCGTCTCGGCATCGCCATTGACGGCGCTGGTGCCGCTCGTCAGAGATGCCTCCAACTCGCGCTCTTTCTGGCGCGCTTGCTGCACTGCTTGACGCAGGCCTGCGCGCAGGCGTAACCAACAAGCCCAGATGCCGAACGATACCAGCGCGATCGGAATCAGCAGGATGCCGCCGTCACGCCAATATGCAGGGATAGCCCAGAGCGCGTCCATCATGGCGCAGACTCCGGATCAAGCGACCGCACAAAGCGAATCGCTGCGTGTTCGAGCCCGGACAGGATGTTCCGTGCCCGCCGCATCAAATAGGCATGCGCCAGCAAGGCCGGCACCGCAATAATCAAACCCGTTTGCGTCGTGATCAACGCCTCCGATATGCCGCCGGAAAGTGAGCGCGCATCGCCGGTGCCAAATACGGTGATCAACTGGAACGTATGAATCATTCCAGTTACCGTTCCCAATAGTCCCAACAGCGGCGCGGCCGCCGCGCAAATGGCCAACGCGCCGAGCTGCTTCGTAACCATGGGACGCTGCATCACGATTCGATCCATCAGAATTTCTTCCAGATACACGCGGTCTGCGGCGTGGTGCGCAACGGCATCGGTCAACACCGGTTGCCACGGCGCGTTCAGTCCCTCCGCCGTTGTGCGCGCTGTCTCCGAATCCTTCTTGTGCAGCGCTTGGATAATCTGATCCAGCGGCTGATCGATGTCGATGTCCATTCGCCGCAACGCCAAGGCGCGCCGAACAATAATGATCAAGCACCCAATCCCGATCAGGAGCAGGGGAATCATCACCACGCCGCCTTGTTGTAGCCGTTCCAGCAGCGTGGCGCGTGCCTGCGCCACTTTGAGTAGTGCCCCGTCCGTTACATCCACTGGCGCATACGCCGCGTCGCCCGCTGCCCAGCTTGCCAGTTCTTGCTGCATGCGACGCGGCATCGCATCAATCAGCACAGGAGCTAAACCGCCTGCGCCCGCCGCTAAATAGCCGTGCAGTCCGTCCGCACTCTGAAAGAAGGTCACCGGTCCGACCGCGATTAAGCGGCCGTGCTGAACCTGGCCGACTGAATCGATCACGAATCCATCGAACGGCACACTGGGCAAATCCGTTTCCGACGTCGCGCGCGCCAATGCCAGCGCGGGTTCGACCGATGCAAGCGTTGTGCCCGTCGTCTCATCAACCGCCAAGGCTTCGTCCAGTCGTTTCAGCTGGGCTTCATGGCGTTGGTGTTGCACCGCGGACATCACGCTTTCCGCCGCGCGGCGGTATTCCGTTAACACGGCTAAGGCGCGTCGATGCTCGGCCTCGGTGCGTTCCGCTTGGCGCCGTGCGGCCGCTTGCTTCGCCGCTTGCCGCGAGGTCACGCGCTGAACCGATCGCCATTCCTCGCGCAGTGCGCGCACGTCGGCTTGCAGCGATTCGTAGGTCGCCGACAGCTCGGTACGCTCCGCGGCGATCGCCTCCCGCTGCGTCGCTAGCTCCTCGCGGGCATGTTCGATATCAGCGCGAGTGGTGGAGAGGGCGTCGGAGACCGAGGCGGAGGCTGTTGGGACGAAAAAGAGGAAAACGCACAGTTTTCCAATCGTTGGATGAAATTTCGCGCCGTTTTCCAATCGTTGGAAACTTTTGGACGGATTTTTCCAATCGTTGGAAACTTTTTCGCGCGATTTTCCAATCGTTGGAAACTTTTCAGCCGATTTTTCCAATCGTTGGAAGATTTTTTCGGTGATTTTCCAATCGTTGGAAAACTTCATGGTGTCGCCTCCGCAGGTAGGATGACGACGGGGA
>SLAD01000369.1 GCA_007126995.1 Kiritimatiellia bacterium
ATTATCGTCCGACTCAATCTCAATCTCGGGCGCGGACAACTCGCGAAAGATGCTGAACGCGCGGCGAGCATGCAGGGTGACGCCGCCCTCCTCAAGCACCTCGGCCTCGACGCTGGCGCGGACACTGACCTCCAGATCGGTGGCCGATAACCAGAGACGATCTTTTTCCGCCCTGAAAAGAATATTCGATAGAATCGGCAAGGTGGTGCGCGGATTTACGATCGACTGCACTTTTTGCAAACCATCGATGATCGCTTCTTTTTTTATTTTCAGCTTCATAAGGTCCTCTCCAGAATCTGTCCCAAGTTATCACGGATGAATAAGAAGAACATAAAAAAAATTTGATCTATATTCTTCTTATTATGCCCTGTGCATAAACGCAATAACAAGCTTTCATCCCCGTCCAATAAGGGCGGATGCCCTGTGCGGCCCTGTCAAAAACTATCGGGCAACTTGACGGGAAGTCGGGCGACCTGTGAATGATTCACGGTTATTCACATTGTTCACCACGTATTAACAAGTCATCCACGAAAGTTGTCCACGGAGAATACGGGCCACGAAAAGGGGCTGCACTCGCCGGGACCGGCATTTGTTCGTTCATCCTCAACGGCGCGACAGTTTATGCTGAATGGTCGTGACAGCCTGCCGCATGTCCTGGTCTTGATCGAGCTTCTCGGTGATGTGCCGGCACGCGTGCAAAACCGTGGCGTGATTCTTGCCGAACGCATCCGCGATCATCGGATAGGAATGTTGCGTCATCTGACGGCTCAGATACATTGCGACTTGGCGCGGCATAGCAATCGATTGTGGGCGACGCTTGCTGCTCATGTCCGCGAGGCGTATATCGTAAAATTCGGCCACGGCGCGTTGAATGCTCTCGATCGTGAGCTTCTCCTGCTTTTCTTGATCGAGGGTATCGCGCAAAAGATGCTCCAAGGAGTCACGGGTCACCTCCCGGCCGGTTAATGAGGCATAGGACGCCGCCCGGATCAGCGCGCCCTCCAAACGGCGAATGTTGGAGCGGATACGCTGAGCGAGGAATTGCAGAATCTCGTCGGGGAGCTTCAGATTGAGCGTGGTTTGCTTTTTGCGCAGGATCGCGATGCGCGTTTCCACATCGGGCGGCTCCAGTTCCGTGACCAGACCCCACTCAAAGCGTGAAACCAAGCGTTGCTCCAACCCCGGAATCTCCGATGCCGGCCGGTCACACGTCAGAATAATCTGTTTATGCTGATCGAACAGGGCGTTGAAAGTATGGAAAAACTCTTCCTGCATGCGCTCCTTGCCGGCCAGGAACTGAATGTCGTCGATCATCAACAGATCCGCTTGCCGGTGTTTCTTGCGGAAATCCGCTAAGGCGCTGTTTTGAATCGCATCAATGTAATCATTCGTGAACGCCTCGCACGACATGTAGCAGACCCGCGCTTTTGGCCGTTCCGTCAACACGTGATTGCCGATCGCCTGCATCAGGTGGGTTTTGCCAAGTCCGACGCCGCCGTAAATGAAGAGCGGGTTATAGGCGCGGGCGGGCGATTGCGCCACGGCCAAGCAGGCGGCGTGGGCAAAATTGTTAGAGGAGCCAATGATGAAGGAATTGAACGTATAGTTCGGGTTCAACAAGGTTCGCGCTTGCTCCGCTTTCGCGGTTGCTTTCGGCTTGCGCTTGGCTGGCGCGGCCTCCTCAGCCTGTTCCGGCTGCCGCGCGACGGCATGATGATTGACACCGAACACGATGTCCAGTTCGCGGCCACACTCCACTGTCACCGCATCACGAATCAACGGCAGGTAATGCTCGACCAGCCAAGTCTGATAAAAATCATTCGCGACCGTGAGGGTGAGCTTGTCACCCTCCAGCGAATCTACCTCGACTACCGCAATCCATCGCTCAAAAACATCCTTCGAAAGTACGCCCCGAAGTCGTTTACATGCGCCTGACCAAATCGTCAACGCCTCATTATCCACTTTCCGTCCTCCCCGGTAAAACGACCCAAACTGTTCCAACCACCCAAAAGGATCCGATCGATTTTCGGAACACCTGAACGGCGCGACTAGGCTTGAAGCGACCCCGCAATGGTCATAAGCTAGCCTAACCCGATCAGCAAAAATCAACGGACTCAGTGAGTTTTACTAAAGTCATCAACAAGTTATTAACAATCTCAACTTACCTTGCATTGCCTGTGCGAGTGCGAGGATAGAAAAGGTGTATGAGGCCAACAAGAGAAAAAAAGCGAATCCGCTATAAATTTACAAAACTACTAAATATAGGTGTGGGGTACTCGAAACATACAATATAGAGTATTTTTTATTAGTTATTCGTTTGTATTGCTTTACGACGTGAAAACGTGAATAGGCCTTAATTTTTAGTACTTTTTTTTGTAAGGCTTCGCGCCGTTTAATGAAAAATCGAAAGGGTAGGACGCCATGTCTAAGAAGTTAACAAGCGCCGTGCTATTGGTCGAAGGCGGGCGACAGGATGCGGATCTTGTTTATGCCAGCGGATTTAGCGCGCCGGACCCGGTGGTATTGTTGGTCCATGGTCGCCGCAAAACGCTGGCCGTTTCGCTGTTGGAGTTCGGTCGAGCCAAAGAGGAGGCGCGGGTCAGCGAAGTGCTTACGCCGCAATTGCTTGGCCTCGAGGGAGCGGACCGACATCGATTAAGTCAATGGGCGGTCGCCGTTGTCAAGCGCGCACGCCTGCGGGCGGTGCGGGTGGCGGCCCACTTTCCGGTGTCGATTGCGGATCAGTTACGTAAAGCCGGTATCCGCATTGAGGTGAGCACGGCCCCGCTATTTCCCGGGCGTCGCCAAAAGTCGCCGACGGAGATTAAGCAGATTGCGACAACGCAGCGGGCAGCGGTGGCGGCCATGCGGGCGGCCATGGAGTGGATTCAATCAGCCGGTGTAGATCGCCGCGGCTATCTGCGGCAAGACGGCAAACGGCTAACCTCCGAGCGTGTCCGTCGTTTGATCGAGCAGCGTTTGCTAGAGGCCGATTGTGCCGCCGATGAGACTATCGTAGCCGGGGGCAGCCAGGGCGCGGAACCGCACGAGCGGGGGCACGGTCCGCTGCGCAGCGGTCAACCAATCGTGATCGATATTTTTCCGCGTCACAAGCAGAGCGGCTATTGCGGCGACATCACGCGCACGATCGTTCACGGCCAGCCGGTCCCGGAGGTGGCGCGCATGTTGACGGCTGTGAAGGCGGCGCACGGCGCGGCCTTGAAGGCGGTTCGTCCAGGCGTCGCGGTGAAAACCGTGCACACGACCGCTCAGGAAACGCTACTGCGGCATGGATTCGAAACCACCGTTAAAAACGGTTGGGGCGAAGGGTTCATTCACAGTACCGGCCACGGCATCGGACTCGAAATTCACGAGGCGCCGTCCATCAATCTGAGCAGCACACGCCTGCTCTTGGGTGATGTGATCACGATTGAACCGGGCCTGTATTACCGGCGTTGGGGCGGCGTGCGGATTGAGGACACGGTGGTGGTGACCCGGCAAGGGGCAAAGATTTTGGCCCGCTGTCCCTACCCGTAAACGCGTTCGTCGGCAATGTAGGTGGCGGCGATGGCGCGGTCATCGCCGAGCGTCATCTGGATGAACAGTTCTTCGTCAAAATTGCTCGCGAACCTCATGCGATAATCAATCACGGGGGTAGACCTGAGATTAAGGACGGCGAAATCGGCTTCCATGCCGACGGCAATGGACCCGACCTTGTCCGCGATCCCCAACGCCGTTGCCGATCCGCGCGTGGCGAGATAGAACGCATGCGCGGGCGGCAGATCGCTGTGATTCAGATGCGCCGCCTTGTAGGCCTCGTTCATGGTTTGCAACATCGAAAAGCTCGTGCCGGCGCCCAAGTCCGTTGCCAAGCCCACCGCAATCGGACGGTCAGCCCGCTTGGCGCGTTCGACGTTCAAGTAGCCGGAGCCGAGAAAGAAGTTCGATGTAGGACAATGCGCCAAGGCCGCCCCGGCCGCATGAAAGCGTTGCAGTTCCGACTCATCGAGATGGATACCGTGACCGTAGATGGCGCGAGGGCGCAGCAGTCCATACTGGTCGTACACATCCGTGTAATCACGCGCACCCGGGAACAACTGCTTCACCCAAGCCACCTCGTCTCGATTCTCCGAAATGTGCGATTGAATCAGCATGTCCGGATACTCTTTCGCAAGTGCTTGCAGTTGTTCAAGTTGTGCGTCGGAGGAGGTTGGTGCAAAGCGTGGGGTCAGGACGTATTCCATGCGCCCGCGGCCATGCCACTTTTCGATCAGTCGCTTGGACTCAACATAGGCCTGCTCGGCCGTATCAAGCAATCCGGCCGCCGCGTTGCGATCCATGCAGACCTTACCCGCCATGATGCGCATGTTCAGCGGTTCGGCCGCTTCGAACAATGCATCCACCGACACCGGAAAGATGGTGCAGAAAACGCTGGAGGATGTGACGCCGTTGCGCAGTTGCTCGCGCAGAAAAATCTTGGCGACCTCGTCGGCATGCGGTTTGTGTGAAAAGAACTGCTCCGCAATGAAGGTATAATTGTTCAGCCAATCGATTAGCTGCTTGCCGTGCGAACCGATAATCTCCGTTTGGGGATAATGCACATGGCAATCGATAAAGCCAGGCACAATCAGGTCACCCTGGTGATCGGCGACCTCAATGTCGGCGTCCAGCGTCGGCAGGATTTCAGGGGCCGGGCCAACGGCGGCAATGAGGCCATTTTCGGTGACGATAATGGCATCGTCCTCGTAGGTCATACAGCGGGACAAATCCGTCAAATACGGGTCGCCCGTGAACGTTAACAACCTTCCCCTCAAAGCCTTTTTCATACAAGCGGGAAAATGTGTCGGGATAACGGTATTTTGTCAAACTATTCAGACTTCCTTTTATGTCGGATTGTTATCGTAATTGTCATGGGTCCGGGTGTATATAGAGGAGTCGGTCTGAGCCAAAATGGTGTGGTGCGGGACCGTGAATAGCTACGAAAGGGTACTATGTCCCGAGTAATTCTCATCGTCTTGTTTTTGGTCAGTACCGGTTTGGCGGGGTACTATCGCTATCAGACCCACTCATATCGAGGACAGCTATCGTTGCAGCAAGTGACGGCTGAGCCCATTCAAGCGAATGCGACACCCCCGAGCGATGCGGGCGAGCTGCCGTCTGCGGACGAGCTGACGATCGCGAGCGACGCGGAAGAAGGGGTCCCAACAGAGGTCGAGCGGGATCTCCGGATTCGCGTTCAGGAACTGGAAACGACCCTGCGTGATCGTGAACTGGAAATCCGTCGCCTACAGCGTCGCGTGGAATCTCCACCGGTAAACGAGATGGCCCGGCCCCGCATGGATCGGCAGGAATGGATGGAGAATTTGCGCGAGGAGGATCCGGAAAGATATGCGCAAATCATTGAAAGAAGGAGAAATACACAAAATATAGTTAACGAATCTTTTGCTCGAAAAGCGGCGCATTTTCTGTACCGTGATAACTCTTATCTGACCGAGGAAGAGCTGGCTGAGCATGAATATTTTGTGGGGCTGTTGGGCGAAACGTGGCGGCTGGCCGACCAAATGCATGCGGATGTCGTGACGCGCGAGGAGCGCTGGGAAATCGGACGCCAGTTGATGGAAAACGTGCGCGAGTTGTCGCCAATGATGGCCGACGCGCGCGACCGCGAATTCTATGATCTTGCGTTGGAGATGGGCTATGACGAAACCGGCGCCGTTGACTTCGTCGATTACATCAACGAGATGATTGAGGTCACCTCCTTCGGCAACTTGTGGCGCGGGCAACGGCGCGGATGGCGCAGCGAGTAGACGCGTGATGAAAAATCCTGGCTAGCCCTTCAGCCGCTTAATCCAAACCGAGAGAATCGCGATGTCCGATGGATTAACACCCGAGATGCGCGATGCCTGTCCAAGATTCTCCGGCAGGATGCGCTTCAGCTTCTCGCGTGACTCATAGCGCAAGGCGGTAATCTCATCATAATCGAGTTGGGCCGGAATCCTTACCCGGTCCAGTTGGCTGGACTTGTTGATCTGGGTGTGCTCGCGCTCAATGTACCCTTCATACTTGAGATCGATCTCGATCTGCTCAATCTCGGTCGCCGTCAGTGATCCATCCCGATTCGGCAGGCCTCGATACGCCATTCCCGGCCGACGCAGGATCTGCGCCAGTGAGTTGCCATTTTCATAGGTTGTCTTGAGCCGCTGAATCTCCCGACCAATCCGCAACTGCATGTGATCGATCTCGGACAGCTCCGCCTCGGTTAGAATCCCAATCGCCCTCGCCTTTTCCAGCAGTCGAAACGGCGCATTGTCCTGCCGCAGGATCAGGCGATGTTCCGCCCGCGAGGTGAACATGCGGTACGGCTCATCGGTTCCCTTCGTGACCAGATCATCGATCAAGACACCGAGATAGCCCTCGTGACGATCGATCAGCAACGGTGTCTGTCCCCGTAATTTCATTGCCGCGTTGACCCCGGCGATGAAACCCTGGCCGGCGGCCTCTTCATAGCCGGTGGTGCCATTGATCTGGCCGGCCATGAAAAGATACTCGATTACTTTGGATTCCAGGGAGTGATAGAGCTGCGTCGGGTCCAAATAGTCATATTCGATCGCATAACCCGGCTTCAGAAAGACTGCTCGCTCCAGCCCCGGGATAGAGCGGATCATTTCGACCTGAACCTCCTCCGGCAAGCTATTCGAAGTGCCGTTCGGATAGATTTCGATGCAGTCGCGGCCCTCGGGTTCAATAAAAACGTGATGCCCCGGCTTGTCGCGGAATTTAACGATTTTATCCTCGATCGAGGGACAATAGCGCACACCCGTACCCTCAATCATGCCGCCATACATGGCACTTCTCGCCAGATTGGCCTCAATGATTTCGTGCGTTTTCTCGGTGGTATGCGTCAAATAGCACTCGATTTGGCGGTCGCCCGGAAGCCAGGGCTTTAGGGGCGTGCCCAAATGTTCCACGTGGAACATTGCTGGTCCCGGCGACGCAGGCGGACGTTCATCTCTGTCCCTAAAGCCCGATTGTTCCACGTGGAACAGTGCGAGGTCGCGTTTGGCTGCGCGGGAGAACACGGGCGGAGGTTCGACACCGGGTTGTCGGTCGGTTTTATGATAGTCGATACTTTCGCGATGCAGTCGCGGTGGTGTGCCGGTCTTCAACCGACCCATCCGGAAGCCGAGCTGCTGGAATGTTTGGCTCAATTGATAAGCGCCCATTTCGCCCAAGCGACCGCCTTCAATGGTGCGGTCGCCGATGTGAATCTTGCCGCCCAGGAAGGTCCCGGTCGCGATCACCACCGTACGACTCAGAATCGTGGATCCGTCTTCCGTAATGATGCCTTTCAGTTTGCCATGCTCAAGGTGGAGGTTTCCGGCGGTGGCCTCGATGATGTGGATATTCGACTGGCCCGCAATGACGGCCTGAACGCGGGTCGGAAAAGCGGCCTTCTCGGATTGCAGTCGGTGCGCCTGCACGGCTGGACCTTTGCGGGTGTTGAGGGTGCGGAACTGGATACCGGTGAAGTCGGCGTTTCGTGCCAGTTCGCCGCCAAGCGCGTCGAGCTCGCAAACGATATGCGATTTGGCCATACCGCCAATTGAGGGATTGCAGGACATGCGGCCAATGGCCTGTCGATCCATCGTCAGCAGTCCGGTGCGCATGCCCATGCGCGCCGCCGCCAAGGCGGCCTCATAACCGGCATGGCCGGCGCCGACCACGAGCACATCATATTGAAAAGGGTGACTGGACATAGATCGCTTACTTACCAATGCAGAAACGCGAAAAGATGTTGTTCAATAACTCATCATGGTAGGTCCGTCCAGTGACTTGTCCAAGATAATCCAGGACGTCTCGCATGCGTGAGGAGGCCAGCGGCACCAAATCCTCGGACGATGTTGATAACATCGACAAAACCTCCCGAATTTCTGAATCGGCCTTGTGCAAGAGGTCTCTATGCCGCTCCGAGATCGTCGCATGCGGGCGACTATGTAGGTCGAT
Source organism: Kiritimatiellia bacterium (assembly GCA_007126995.1). Taxonomy (GTDB): domain Bacteria; phylum Verrucomicrobiota; class Kiritimatiellia; order SLAD01; family SLAD01; genus SLAD01. Next base: position 8,005 of record SLAD01000369.1, read on the forward strand.
TTGAGCGCTTAGCTTTTTCGATATGTATCTTTTAACTCGTTTGATATCAGTATCTTGTGTTGCAGATATTGAAAATTCAGCCGGGGGCTTTTCTGATGCCTCTATCAGGTCTACCTTGTTTGCAATGACCAGTAATTTCGTTGATTGATTTGTTAATAACCTGTCGACTTCTTCTGTGTCTGAGGGATCGGAGGCGTCAATCAGGTGGATGTGGAGGTCGGCCCGCGCCATTTGATTCCGGGTTCGCGCAATGCCGATTTGTTCTATTTCGCAGTCGGTGATGCGCAGGCCGGCGGTATCGATCAAGCGGATCGGTATCCCGTCGATAACGAGGTCTTCTTCAATCGTATCGCGTGTCGTGCCGGGCGTGTCGGAGACAATAGCTCTGTCCCTGCCCAGCAGTCCATTCAGCAAGGTGGATTTGCCCACATTGGGTTTGCCGGATATGACGACGACGGCGCCGTCTCGCAGCAGGTGTCCCTCGTCCCAAGTATCCAGCAGTGCTTCGCACTGCGCGCGGCTTTCCTGTAGTCTTTCGATCAGCGCCGGCATGACCGTCTCGGGTAATTCGTCCTCTGGAAAGTCCAGTGTGGCCTCTATGTCCGCTGCAGTGGCGATCAGGCGATCATAGAGCTGGTGCAATTGCACGCTCAATTGGCCGTCGAGTTGGTCCATGGCGGCGGCGGCCGCGCGCGCGGAGCGGGCGTGAATCAGGTCCAACACGGCCTCGGCTTGCACCAGATCCATGCGGCCATTCAGGAAGGACCGCTGGGTGAATTCACCCGGCTGCGCCAAGCGTGCCCCCGCTTCGAGGCAGCAACGCAGGATACGTTTGGCGCATTGGTGACCGCCGTGGCCTTGCAGTTCGACGACGTTTTCACCGGTATAGCTATGCGGCGCGCGCATAATCAAGCAAAGCGCCTGATCGATTGTTGTCTGTCCCTCTACCACGTGCCCGAACACAAACGTGCCCGCCGATCGTTGAGAAGGTGGCTCGCCTTTGCAGGCGAACACGCGATCGGCGATGTCAAATGCCTGCGGTCCGGAAATACGGATCACCGACACGCCGGCTTCGCCCAGCGCTGTGGCGATGGCCGCGATGGTGTCGGTAGTGGCGTCGGGCGCTGGAACGGGAGCGGTCACGGTTGTGCATTGACGGAGTCGGGGCGCTCATCGAGCGGCGACTCCAAATGCCCTGGATCAGCGGCGAGCGCATCCTGATCGGTTTCAGTAACACCTTCCGAATCAACCGATTCCGTTGACTCTTCGACGTCCTTTGTACCTGTCTCTGCGGTCTTGATGGTTTTTTTTCGACGCTGTTTGATGCGATCAATGAGTTCGGTCGCAAGACTGCGGTAAGCAGCCGCAGCGACGGAACGCGGGTCATATTCGATAATCGGCAGGCCGTGACTGGGTGCCTCACCGAGCCGGATGCTGCGCGGGATGAGGGTCTCGAAAACTTGTTCATCAAAATGTGTAGCTACTTCTTGCACAACCTGTTGCGATAAATTGGTGCGCATATCGTACATGGTCATGACGATGCCTTCGATCTCCAAGTCCGGATTCGCGCCGCCGTCCCGCAGGCGGTCGACCAAGCGCAGCATGACGCTAAGTCCTTCCAGCGCATAGTATTCGCACTGCATCGGGATCAGTAGGCTGTGCGCCGCGGTCAGCGTGTTCATGGTCAGAATGCCTAACGAGGGCGGGCAATCGATCAGAATGATGTCGTATTGACCGGCCTCCAGTACCGGGGTGAGCGCTTCTTTGAATGGATGCAGATAGGAATCGGTGCGGGCGATGTCGACCTCGGCGCCTGCCAAATCGACTTCGGACGGCAGGAGGTCGAAATCCGGTATCTGTGTCGGCTGAATGAAGGAGACGAGGGGTGCTTCACCTAATAAGGAGCTGTAGATGCTTTTCCCTTCCTCTTTTTCAACCCCGATTCCGCTGGTGGCGTTGGCTTGCGGATCGACATCAATGAGGAGCACCTTCTGCTTCTGTTCGGCCAAGCACGCGGCCAAATTGATGGCCGTGGTCGTTTTACCGACGCCGCCCTTTTGATTCGCAATCGCTATTACCCGTGTGTTTCTCATGTCGCTTTCCATTCTCAAACTATGGAGGCGGAGTGTAATCCTCGCGCGATGTAAAGTCTATACCGGGATGAGGGCAAAAGGGGACATAGTCTTCTCAACCGCTCCACTTACCCGGATACACCCGGCGGACTTGACATGTTCTTCTTGTTCACAATCCGATTTCACGGTTCGATGGGAATCTCGCCCTCCCGTCGCGTGATGGGATCGGGAGGGCGAAGCTCCCGCTGAGCCGTCTTTTAGGCCGGACCTCTTTCTCCGGAAAAATCTTTCGCACGGCTCAGCGGGCACCAAAAAAAC
>SLAD01000030.1 GCA_007126995.1 Kiritimatiellia bacterium
CTCCTTCGGCGCCGGTTTGGGTCATCGATGTGGGTAATTCCAGTACCTCGTTGGGGTGGTACACATCGGACCGCATTCAGAAACGAGAGCGGATCGCGACATCGGAACTAGACGGCCCCTCGCTGCGCAAGCTGCTGAAGGCATGGCGCGCTCAGCGCCAGCCACAGGGCGTCGTTGTGGCCTCCGTGGTCCCTGCCGTCAACGACAAGCTGATCCAAATGGCTCGGCGCGTGTCCGGCACAGAACCCTTGCAGGTCGATCACCGCATGAAACTGGGCGCGTCTATCACCTACCCACAACCCGAGCGGATCGGGCAGGACCGCTTGGCTAACGTGGCCGGCGCCGTGGCGCGTTACGAGGTTCCGATCATCGTGATCGATATCGGCACCGCCACGACCTTTGATATCATCCAGCCCCGCAAGGGATACACCGGCGGCGTGATTGCGCCGGGCCCGGACTTGATGTTGTCTTACCTGGCCGAGAAGACCTCGTTGCTGCCCCCGGTGGAATTGACGCCGATTCGGCAATCCGTGGGCAAGAGCACCGAGCAAGCAATGCGATTGGGGGCATTGCACGGCTATCGCGGTATGGTAAAAGAGATTTGTTTACATTTGATGCGTCGATTGCGTTATCGACGGGTTACGCTCTGCGCCACGGGTGGTTATGCGCGCTGGGTGCTCAAGGGCATGGAGTTGCCGCTTTACTATGATCGCGACCTCACCTTATACGGTTTAGGGCGCATTTACGAATTGAACGGGAAAGAAGAGTCATGATGCAGACACGAATCGACCAATGCTTTTCAGATTTGAAGGCGAAAAAGCAAAAGGGGTTCATTGCATACATTACCGCCGGTGACCCGGATTTGGAGCAAACGCTCAAGCACATCAAGCTGCTGGAGAAAGCCGGCGTGGATATCGTGGAACTGGGCATTCCTTTCTCCGATCCGCTGGCCGATGGTCGCGTGAATCAGGAATCGGCGATGCGTGCGCTGGAATCCGGTACCACGCTGAATGGCATTTTCGACATGGTGAAAACGCTGCGCCAGACTAGCGACATACCGGTGATGTGCTATTGCTACATGAACTTGCTCTATGCGCCCGGCTTTGAGCGAACCATTCGGCGGGCGGGCAAAGCCGGTATCGACGGCATGTTGATTCTCGATTTGCCGGCCGAAGAAACCGGCAGCTATGCGGATCAATTGCACGCGGTTGGGCTCAACTATATTCCGCTGATCACCCCGACCACACCCACCGCGCGCATCGAATCGATTGTTAAGCATGCCAGCGGTTTCGTGTATGCCGTTTCGCGAACCGGCGTCACGGGCATGCAAACCAAGCTCGCCTCGGAGGCCACGGACTTGCTCAAGCGGGCGCGAGCGGTCACGGATGTGCCGCTGGCGCTGGGCTTCGGCATCTCGAACCCTAAACAGGCCAAGACCGCAGCACGCGGGGCGGATGCCATTGTCGTCGGGAGCGCCATTGTCCAGCGTCTGCATGACGCGAAGGGCTCGCCCAGCAAATTGAAACAGGTGGGCGCATGGCTGGCGGAGATGGTTAACGCCGTCAAGGAGTAGGACATGACTGATCGAATGTATGCAGTGATACTGGCGGGCGGACGCGGGGAACGGTTTTGGCCGCTAAGTCGGACACAACGCCCCAAGCAGTTGCTGTCATTGGTGGGCGACGCGACCTTGTTGGCGCAGGCGGTGGATCGATTGGAGGGCTTGATTCCGCCGGAACGCGTTTACGTGATCACCAATCAGGACTTGGTGGAAGCCTCGCAAGCCGCCGCGCCTCAACTGCCACCCGAGAACATCATTGGTGAGCCGGTTGGACGTGACACCGCAGCAGCCGCCGCGCTCGGCGCCGCGTTAGTCAAAGCCAAGGACCCCGACGCTTCATTTTGTATTTTGACCGCCGATCACGTCATCGGTGATCTGGATGTGTACCGGAATACCCTCAAACAAAGCCTACTGCTGGCGCAGCAACGCGATGTCCTGATTACCATCGGCATTCAACCGACGGAACCCAGCACGGGCTACGGCTATATTGAAGCGGCAGATGTAGAGGCTGAAGTGGAGGGTGTGACGTTTCTCAAGGCGCTGCGGTTCGTCGAAAAACCAGACGCCGAAACGGCCCAAAAGTATTTGGAGTCAGGCCGCTTCTGCTGGAATTCGGGCATGTTCATTTGGTCGGTACGTGCGATCGAAAGCGCACTGGAGCGGCATCGCCCCGCACTGCAAACGCTGATCCAAAATATCACACCCGTTGCGCATACAGAACAGTTTCAAGACGCGCTAGCAGATGCCTATGCCGACCTTGAAAAGATCTCGATCGATTACGCCCTGATGGAGAAGGCCGACAACATTCTCATGGTGCGCGGCACCTTCGCGTGGGATGATGTCGGCGCTTGGCCGGCGCTCGAGAATCACTTTGAGGCCGATGACGAAGGGAATGTGGCGATTGGTGACAGCGCAACAATTGATGCCGGTGGAAATATCGTCTACTCCAAAGGCCGTCTGACGGCTTTGATCGGCGTCTCCGACCTGATTGTCGTCCAAGCCGATGACGCCACCTTGATCTGTCCGCGCGACCGGGCCCAGGACGTAAAGAAGCTGGTTGAGAAGCTGAAGCAAGCCGACAAGAAACAGTGGCTGTAAAGACGCTGGCGGGGCAGGGGCCACCCGCCCGCTTCA
>SLAD01000200.1 GCA_007126995.1 Kiritimatiellia bacterium
ATTGTGCGGTTGGTGGCGGCGGATGATGTGCGCGAAGGCATCCCGATTCTGGTGGTCGACCCGGTCATGGTGGCCGCTTCGGGCGCGCGGCTTTTGCAGGCGGATGCCATTGATGCGATTAAGGAAGAGCTGTTGCCGCAAGCGCGTGTGGTGACGCCGAACCTACACGAGGCCGAAATCCTGTGTGGACATTCCATCTCCTCCATTGATGAGCTGCGCGAGGCAGCCCGCGAGATTGGCGATCATTTCGATGTCGCTTGCGTGGCCAAGGGCGGGCATCTCGGCGGGGATGAGGTCGTCGATGTCCTGTATGACGAGGGCGAGGAGCATGTCTTTGCGGCTCCGCGCGTGCACGCCCCACAGACCCATGGTGCGGGTTGTACCTTTTCGGCGGCACTGACCGCCTATTTGGCGCGCAAGGTGTTGATGCACGATGCCGTACGCCTGTCTAAAGAGTATGTGCATAGGGCGCTGGAAAACGCCGTCGCCGTCGGGCGGCATCATCCCTTGAATTTCCGTTGGAACGCGCGTGGGGCCAACGCGACAGAGTAGCGGCGCCCCGCACCGATCCTCGCCGACAACCTCGGTCGGCCATCCTTTTGCACAAATCCCAGTTCGTCGGCCGTTGATCGGCGTGCTGGCCTGTGTCGCGTTAGGGACAGGGCTGGGGCTGCGCTTTCTGTTCGAGCCGCTGGCGCTATTGGCTCTCGCCGCAGTTGCACTATTCCTATGCGTGTGGCGCTGGCGATCTGCGTGGTCGTCCTTCGCGCTCTATTTGACGGTCCTGCTGTTGGCGGTGGCCAACGCGAGCATGAATCAGTCCTCACCCTCGGGCCGGGAGCTGTCGCGCTTGATGGAGCGTCCGCGCGAGCAGTTGTTGATCCGTGGCATGATCATTGATGATCCGGTGCGTGAGTGGGTGGATCAATCGGCGGGCGTTGATCGCTGGCGTATGACGCTCGATCTTCATTCCGTTAATCGCATCGGCCACCTGCAGCGGGCTTCCGGTCGTGTCGACGTCTGGTGGAACCCGGCCAGCCCCGAAAGCCGGGCCGAGATTCCGGCTTACGGCGATGTCTGGGAATTTCGCGGCGTGGTTCAAAAACGTGAACATCGGGATTGGGCTTGGTCATTCTTGCCGCCTTATCGGTTGCGCGTTGATCGCACTGAAGCCGTGCGGCTGGAAACCGACGCTGGAGGTTGGTTGAAACGTGTCAGTTACGCCGGGCGCCGGGCCGCCGCCGATCGGCTTGCGGTCGGGATTGAGGCGTATCCCGACCTGGTCGGGATCATGCGGGCGTTATTGCTGGGCTATCGGCATCAGTTGCCCGACGAACACCATCGCCTCTTCGCGTGGACGGGCACGCTACACATCTTCGCAATTTCTGGGCTTCACGTCGGGATTCTGGCCGGTTTGTTGCTATCCGTCATACGTGCTGCTGGGGTGCCGCGTCAGCAGTGGTTTTGGTGGCTGGCGCCCGTGCTCATTTTGTATACGGTCGGTACCGGCCTGCGCCCGAGCGCGATGCGCGCGTGCGCCATGACGCTGGCCTTCAGTGCGGCGTTCAGTTTCAATCGCAAGCCGGACGCTCCGTCCGCCTGGGCCTTTGCCGCTTTGATGATTCTGATTGCCGGGCCCGCGCAACTGGTCGCGCCGGGCTTCATCTTCTCTTTCGTGATTGTGGCGGGCTTGATTCGGCTATATCCGGTCTTCGCCGGGGCCGCCAAAGCTCGTTGGGCGGCCGACCCGCATGTGGCGTTGGATCCAATTTCGCGTCGCCGCGGCTGGCGCGGCCTGCTCACAGCGCTGATCGGGCTGGTGGCCGCCTCGGCATCGGCTTGGTTATCGTCGGTGCCGTTGACGGCACAGTATTTCAATCTCTTTTCCCCGGTGGGCTTGTTGGGCAACTTGTTGGTGATTCCGGCCGCTTTCGTGATCGTGACCTCAGGACTCTTGGCCTTGCTCGCCGGCTTGGTCAGCGATTTAGGGACAGAGGTGTTCAATCATGCCACCCGCGTGGTGCTGCAGGGGCTGATTTGGGCGATTGACCGCATGTCGGCTTGGCCGGCCAGCTACTTCTACGTCCGTTCCCCGGGCTGGTTCTGGGTGGTGCTGTGGTACGGGTTCATCTTTGGCGGCCTGTGCTGGGCCACGTTACGGGCGCGCGTTCGCGGATATGGCGGGTTGCTGGCGGTTGGACTGCTGGTGGCGATGATTCAATTTGGGGACAGAGCTTCACGCGTGCAGCTACTACCGGCGGGAGACGGCCATGCGGTGCTGATTCAGAGTGCCGGGCGATCCTGGTTGTATGATGCCGGCCCAGCCTATCGCGCGGAGGCCGTTATCCGGGCGCTGCGGGCGCAGGGCGTGAATCGGCTCGACGCGTTGGTGCTCAGCCATGCCTCCGCCTCGCACGCCGGCGGTGCACGCGCGATCATGGCAGCGATGCCGGTTGAGGCCCTGTGGCACACGGATTTCGCTTCGCGGTCGCCGGCATATGATGATGCGCTCGAGTATGCGGACAACCACGGGATCCCGCGCCGATTGGTGCGGGCAGGTGATCAGGGCGCTTGGGGCGCAGGTTGGTGGGAGGTGTTGCACCCGGAGGAGTCCGGCCGCTGGCGTCGCGCGGCAGATGCCTCCATCGTCTTGCGCTTCAGCCATGGCGTCCATGCCGTCCTATTAACCGGTG